>CAYMUD010000331.1:0-1762 GCA_964393495.1 uncultured Clostridia bacterium
TCTTTTCTATTGTCATTAAGTATTCTGGAACTCCTTCTGGTGATCCTTCTACTGTTACTATTTCTGTAGCTTCTTCAGTTCCGGCTCTGTCGTCTTCTGCTGTAGCTGTATTTGTCAAATCTCCTATATCATCTTCTTGAGCTACGTAAGTTGTTTTAAATTCTTCACTTGCTCTTGGATTTAGGAAATCTATAGTTTCACTTAATCCAGTCATATCGTCTGTTACCAGTACGTTTGTAAGAGTACTGTTACCAGTATTTCTTACAGTAATTGTGTATTCTATAGTATCTCCTACTTCGTAGAAATCTCCATCTGCTACTTTGTCTATTGTCATTCTGTAAGTTCTAGTTCTAGGTACGCTTGGGTCATCTACAACTACATTTGCACTATCCTGTACTTCTATATACTGTCCTTCGCCATCACGTACATTATCAAGTTCCGGATGGTAATAATATGTACTTGCTTTCGCTGTATTTACTTTGTTACCTTCTGTACCATATGAAGTTGTAATACTATGAGTAAATACTCCTCCTGCAGTTAATGATGCTAAAGTTGTGCTGTAACCAAGATTTGCATCTTCTACTACTACATCATCAAAGTTAATAGAATCACTTGTGTTTTCTACGGTAATAGTATAAGTTACATTTTCATTGGTTCTTACCTCATCATCATCTACTGTTTTTGTGATTTTTAGTGGTATTTCTATATTTTGAAGGGTTACTGATTTATCTTCCCCACCATCTAATTCGAATGATATTGGATAAGGTAGTATGTATCCTTTTATTTCAGGATCTTCTCCTATAGTATACCATCCTGCTTCTAGTCCACCTACGTATTCTGGCTCGTTAATATTTACACTTGTTTGAGCAACTATATACTCTGGATCATCTGGATTGCTTGGTACAGCATCTCCTTTATATAATCTAAAGTTGAAATCATCCCCAACTTGTTCTCCGATTATCTCTTTATATACTGTGATTGATCCTAGATTCTCATCGAATTTTTCATTTACTATTTCTACTGTTTTTATCGGTGCACTTGCTAAATTAAGTGTTATAGTACCAGTAGTATTACTTACTCCTTGATATCCATCAGGTATATCTTCTTCCCACTCATAGGTACCTAATTCAAGTCCTGATAGTGTAACTGTTTGACCATTTTGTATAGCTATATCTGTAGTGCTTTGATTAGGGTATGTTACAGTTACATTAAAGGTAGTTGTATCTGTTCCTTCTACATTAATAACTGTTTTTGTGAATGTTATTGTTCCGTATTCTTCTGGTACTTCTGTAAAATTAGCTACTAGAACTACATTATTATCAGGCATTGTAAATCCATATTCTAAATCTGTACTTACAGATGTTGGTGTAGTTCTGCTTAAATCAACCCAATCTACAAATACAAAGCCTGGTGTTGCTACTGCTGTTACTGTAACTGAATCACCTGCTTCATAATCTCCATCTCCTGATGTGATACCTGATCCTGTTGGCATTTCAAAAGTTGTAACATTATAAAGTATAGTTTGTTCATCATATACTTTAACTACTGCACTATCCGTAACAACTATATCTTCATAATTTGCTTCTGCAATATTAGTTTTTGTTCCAACAGAACCATAAGTTGTAGTTAAAGTATCAGTAAAACTTCCACCCTCTACTATAGATACAGTTGTAGTGTAATCTAATATTGAGTCTGTAACCTCTACATAATTCAAGTCCTGATTTCCTGTATTAATAACCGTAATTGTGTATACTACTTCTTC
>CAYMUD010000332.1:0-1755 GCA_964393495.1 uncultured Clostridia bacterium
TAAAAAAAGAAATATTAAGATAAATAAAATCACTAACTTCCTTAACAGTTTATATATTTTCTGCTAAAATAAGATTAATATATAAGAAGGAAGTTTTTTTATGGATAATTTTTTTATGAATAAGGCATTGGACCAAGCTTACCAAGCTTACAAGCTAGAAGAAGTTCCTATAGGTGCGGTAATTGTAAAAGATGGAAAAATTGTAGGAAAGGGATATAATAAAAAAGAAATGTCCTTGGATACGACAAACCATGCTGAAATAATAGCTATAAGAGAAGCATCCAAAAATCTGAAAAGCTGGAGACTTACAGACTGTACCATGTATGTAACTGTAGAACCCTGCCCAATGTGTGCTGGCGCCATTGTAAACTCAAGAATCAAAGAATTAGTAATCGGAACCATGGATCCAAAGGGAGGAGCCTGCGGATCATTATATAATATAGTAGAAAATGATAATCTCAATCACAAATTAGAGGTAAAAAGAGGAATTTTAGAAAAAGAATGCTCTGATATAATGAAGAAATTTTTTAAAAAATTAAGATAAGGAGAATGACTATGATAATAGATTTAATGAAAACAAGAAGAAGCATAAGGAAGTTTCAAGATAAAAAAATAGAAGAAAAGAAAATTGAGGACTTAAAACAAATAGCTTTATTATCACCAACATCAAAAAGTAAAAGGGGATGGGAGTTTATATTCGTTGAAGATAAAGAAGCTTTAAAAAAACTATCTGAAGTTAAGCCCCATGGAGGAAAAATGATAGCAGACTCTTCTCTAACTATAGTTGTAGCAGTTGATGAAAAAGATAATGATGTTTGGATAGAAGATGGATCAGCAGCTGTTTCTTATTTACATTTAGCTTGTCATGAAATGGGATTGGGTTCTTGTTGGGTTCAGATAAGAAATAGAAAATTAGATTACGAAAAAGGTATAGATTCAGGAGAATTAGTACAGGAAGTATTAAAAATACCTACAAACAAAAAAGTTTTAGCTATGCTTGCTGTAGGATATCCAGCAGAAGAAAAAGAATTATATGATTTAAATAAACTAAAAAAAGAAAAAATTCATATAGAAAAATATGATGAGTAGGAGTTTAAATGGAAAACTACAGTTTTTTAATTATAAACCTAGCAAATAAGTTTGGAACATTATTTATATTTACCTTTATATTATCAAATTTAAAGCCTGCCAAAGCATTGATTAATAAAAAACCTGTAAATTTAAAGGATAAACTAATTCTTTCCGTAGTTTTTGGTATATTTGGAATCGTTGGTACCTATCTTAGTGTAGAATTTGATGGAGCTTTAATAAATACTAGAATTATAGGAGTAGCTACAGGTGGAATATTAGGGGGGCCTTTAGTAGGTTTTCTTGCTGGGCTGATAGCTGGACTTCATAGATATACTATGCCTACAGGGCTCTTTACTCAAGTTGCCTGTGCTGTTTCAGTTCCTCTTGAAGGATTGGTTGCCGGAATAATTGGAGCAAGAATAAAAAACAAAAAAAATATATGGGCTTATGCAGCCTTAGTAGGGGCCATAGGAGAAAGCATGAGAAAAATTTCTGTCCTTATATTTTCCAGACCATACCCTTTGGCAGTAGAACTTGTTAAAAACATATGGGTTCCTATGGTTCTTATTAACTCAATAGGTCTGGCCTTGTTGTTTTTAATTATAGCTAATGTAAATAAGGATAGAGAAAGAATCGGAGCTGAACAGGTTAATCTTTCTATAAATATAGTTGATAAAATACTTC
>CAYMUD010000333.1:0-1747 GCA_964393495.1 uncultured Clostridia bacterium
TGTTGTTGAAGGTCCAAAAGGCCCTCAAGCAGAAGAAGTAACACCTGTATAAGCAAAAAACTAAAAGATTTATCCTGCAGCTTTAGCTGCAGGATTTTTGTTTTTTTGTAATTTAATAAATTCTATTAAAAGTAAAATTTTCTTCTTGGAGTTTGTTTAAAATTTCATTGATATGATCATGTCCATTGGTTTCTGCAGTTAATTCTAACTGAACGTTCATATATCGATCTGTAGCTTTAAACTGATTGTGTTCTAGTTTAATAACATTGGCATTTAATTCAGATAATAATTCAGAAATTTTTAAAAGTTGGCCAGGTTTATCCGGTAAATCTACAGCAAAACAAAATATTCTGCCTCTAGATATAAGGCCTTTATTTATCATAGATGAGATAGTTACAACATCTATATTTCCACCACTTAAAACACAAACTATATTTTTGTCTTTTGTCGTTAGCTTTTTTAATGCAGCTAAAGGAAGTACTCCAGCTGTTTCAGAAAGGAATTTATGTTTTTCAATAAGCATTAGTAAGGCTTCCATAATATCTTCTTCGGAAACTGTAATCATACCATCAACATAGTTTTTGATAACATTGAAAGTTGATTCTCCCGGGCATCTCACAGCTACACCTTCTGCGGAAGTATTAACTTTATTTAAACTTGTTAATTTATTATTATCTATGGAAAGTTTCATAGCCATAGCACCTTCGGGTTCAACTCCGATAACCCTTATGTTTGGATTAATTGCTTTAACTGCTAAAGAAATTCCACTAATTAAGCCACCGCCACCTACAGGGACAAGTATTTCGTCAACATTTTCTAAATCTTCTAGTATTTCTAAGCCTACAGTTCCTTGACCGCAAATAATATCGTAATCATCAAAGGGATGAATAAATTCATATCCGTATTTTTTGGATAATTCCATAGCTTTATTATATGATTCATCATAAACATCTCCGTGAATAATAACATCGGAGCCATATTCTTTGGTTGCATCAACTTTAATTAGAGGAGTTATGTTTGGCATAACAATTGTGGACTTCAATCCTAATTTTTTTGCAGAATAAGCTACTCCTTGAGCGTGATTTCCTGCTGAGGATGCAATGATACCTTTAGATTTAACTTCTTCAGAAAGTAAACTAATTTTGTTATAGGCTCCCCTAATTTTAAATGATCCAGTAAACTGAAGATTTTCAGTTTTCAAATATACATTATTATTACATTCCCTACTAAAAAAATCACTTCTAATTAACTTTGTTTCGTTTATTACTCCCTTTAAGTTTTTTGAAGCTTTTTTAATATCTTTTATGGATGTTTCAGGCTTGTAAATGCATTTGTTATTTTCTTTATTCATTTTTAATTCCTCCTAAATTTATAATAAAAAAACTCGCCCTGTAAAGAGACGAGATAACCCGCGGTACCACTCTAATTGCTTACACCACTTTTTCGATTCTATCAAATCAAGGTCATATAACGAGACCAACCGTTATTTTTTACTAGTTTCAAAAATACTTTTCAAGAGGGATATTTATATAAAAATGCTTCTGATTTTCACCAACCACCAGATCTCTAAAAACAAATTTTATATAACTGTCTCTTTCGCGAAATTTAATATATTGGTTATTATTTTACGTATTTGAAATAAAAATGTCAAGAAAAATAAATAAATACATAAAAAATCGTTGACAGATGTCTTTGAAGGATGTATACTTTTAAACAAGTTACAAATATTGAGCTGTGAGGGAGAGAA
>CAYMUD010000334.1:0-1744 GCA_964393495.1 uncultured Clostridia bacterium
AATTATTAAAGACCTTACTTGCTAGCAATGTAGTCATATTAACAGCTACAATCCCTATTACTGACTGATATTCCGCTTCAATAAAGGCAGAACCGCTGACATACCCTGTCAAGAAAACAACCACACTTTCTATTGCCACAATTATCACAATAATAATCGACGTTGCCAGAAGCGCCTTTTTCAACTTAAATCCCATTAAAAGACCGATGGATGCCAAGAAAAATATTTGTACCATTAGATTTACAATTGGAATATCAAAAATAAAGTATACAGTGTTAGATACAAGATAGAATAGTCCAAAAGCCATAATTTCAAATTTCGAGTTTTCCTGTTTGTTTTCTCTAAAAACCTGTATAAAATTATATCTAGCATACATTCCTAAAATTCCACTTATTAAAGCTACAATTTCATAGTTACCTACCATTTTCTTCTCCTATATCAACATCTCTATCTGCCTATTTCTAGTATCAACCCTATACTTTTGACTTATTGACAAAACTTTATTGTTATTCATAGTAATTCTCACATATTCAAATTTCTTTGCCTGCATGTAGTTTACAATGCAAGACTTATGAATTCTCCAAAAATATCTTTTGTCAACTCTTTTCATTATCTCATCCAATTTCCCATGAAATTCAATTTCTCCATCCAAAGTGTGCATATATACCTTTCTGTTTGAGCTTAAAAAGTACATAATTTCCATAAATTTGACCTTCTCACGTTCACCCCTACACTGATATATAAAATATCCACTCTCGTGTTTAATCAATTTCACAGTAGTGTCAAGCACTTCGAAAATTCTGTCTTCTGTAAACGGTTTGATGATAAAATCAACGGGTCTTACTTTAAATAGATCCATGGCATACAAATTTTGCCATGAAATATAAATAATTTTTGTAGTTTCATTTTGCATATCATCTCTAAAAATCATTCCGAGTTCAATTCCGCTTAGTCCTTTCATTTCGATATCCATGAATACTATATCAAATGAATTTCCATCAGCAATGTATTTGCAAAGCAAATCAGCAGAATAAAAAACATCGAGATCATACTGAATATTTCTATTCTTTAAATATTTCTCAACATAATTTTCCAAACTGCTACAAATGTCTTTTTCATCATCACAGATAGCTATGCTCAACATTGGGCCACACTCCACTTATTGTAATTTATACATATTTTATATTATATTGTAATTTTACACTTAATATTATAAAAATTCAATTCACTTAATAAAATTCACATATTCTGTATACAGAGCTTCGGTGCCATGCACACTTTTCGGAATATTAATGTTTTCCGGCTCTGAAAACATTGGAATTACAGCATATTTTCGAAATCATAATAATCAGAGTGAATATTCTTGTTTGAAGAAATCGCAGTTCCGGAGACATGGAAATCACGAGTCCGAAACTGAAAATCAAGGTTTTGTTAACGATACAAAATTATTCTGCTGAATACTTATCCAATCCATAAACTTCTCTCATGGATAAGTCTTTGGTTGGATCGATGCTTTTACCGCGAAATAATCACCCACCCACCGCCAGTGGTACACAAATAGAGTATCATTCACAATTCAATGTTCATATTCGCCAATCAATCTAATAAGCTCATCAAAATGTTCCTAATCAACTGTATAAAAGATACTGTTATATGAAATGATTCTCTCCTCTACATCAACGATGCATATTGTAATGTCGGTTTTCCAGTTCTTGAGTTCTATTCTATGGCTGTAACCATTGAT
>CAYMUD010000335.1:0-1741 GCA_964393495.1 uncultured Clostridia bacterium
ATGTAGGAGTTGTAATGAAAAAAGAACTTGAAACCTTTTTAGCCTCTACACAAGACGGAGTAATTTCTATTGATAAAAATTGCGAAATAAAGTTGATTAATAAAAAAGCAGCTGAACTTATTGGTATAGATAGAAAAGAAGCTATTAATAAAAATATTAAACAAATAGTTAGGGATACAAGACTACCCCACGTTTTAAAATCAGGAAAACATGAGTTAGATTGGCAGCAAAAACTAGGAAAGTATCAAATTATAACAAGTAGAATACCGCTGAAGGATAGCAAAGGAAACATAATAGGAGCTATTGCTGTTTTTAGAAATATAACAGACAGTGTAAATCTAGATAAGCAAATTAGCAATCTAAACGAATATAAAAGTTTACTTCAGGCTGTTTTTTCAGCTGTTCAGGATGCAATAAGCGTAGTTGACACAAAAGGATATCATATAATGGTAAATCCTGCTTATACAAAGGTTACAGGCATTTCAGCGGAAGAGATAATGGGTAAGTATGCTAATTATGATATAAATGAAGGAGATAGTCTACATCTAAAAGTATTAAAGACCAAAAAAAGTGTTAAAAATACTAAAATTGTTGCAAAACCAAGCAATAAAGTAGTGATAGCTCAAGCATCTCCCATATTGGTAGAAGACGAGTTAAAAGGTAGCGTCGCAGTACTTCATGATATAACAGAAATAAGAAACCTTACTGAAGAACTTTCAGAAGCCCAAAAAAGAATAAGAGAACTTTCTGCAAAATACACTTTTAGTGATATAGTAGGAAAGTGTAAAAACATAGTGGAATCAAAGGAACAGTTGATTAAAGCTGCAAATGTACCTGCTACTGTTTTATTGAAAGGTGAAAGCGGAACTGGTAAAGAGCTTTTTGCCCATTCAATTCACAATGAAGGCTCTAGAAAAGAAAATCAGTTTGTTAGAGTTAATTGTGCGGCTTTAACAGAAAGTTTACTAGAAAGCGAACTTTTTGGATATGAAGAAGGTGCTTTTACAGGAGCAAAAAAAGGTGGAAAAAAAGGACTTTTTGAAGAGGCGAATAACGGAACTATTTTTTTAGATGAAATTTCGGAAATAAGTATGAATACACAGGTAAGATTGTTAAGAGTTTTGCAGGAAAAAGAGATTACAAGAGTAGGTGGAGTTAAACCTATACATGTTAATGTTAGAGTAATTGCAGCTACAAATGTAGACTTACATGAATTAATTAGTAATGGTAAATTCAGAGAAGATTTATATTACAGATTAAACGTTTTTCCTATTAATATACCTCCACTAAGAGAGCGAAAAAAAGATATAGAATTTTTAGTTAAAAAATTTATAAATAAGTTTAATATAGAATATGGAAGGAATGTAAATACAATCAGTAGAGAAGCTCTTTCTATATTGAGACAATATGATTGGCCTGGCAATGTAAGAGAACTAGAAAATATAATAGGTAGAGCTATGATAAACATGAATTTAAATGAAATTGCAATAAATGATAAACATATTCCTGACTTAGATATCGAAAAAAACAATAAAAAAAACAAGGAGAAAAATAAAAAAACAATAGAAAAAATAGTAGAATATAAAAATTTAAGCCATGCCTTAGAAAATTATGAAAAAAAATATATAAAAAAAATATACCATGAAGAAAAGGAAAATAAAACTGAAACAGCTAAAAAACTCAATATATCTATAAGAAGCTTGTATTATAAATTAAAAAAATATGAAATTAATTAATGCAA
>CAYMUD010000336.1:0-1724 GCA_964393495.1 uncultured Clostridia bacterium
AAACCAGTGCTCCTGCTCCTGATAATAGTACTCCCAATCCGTAGAATAATTCTACCGGTAGTACTCCTGTTTCAGGTAACTCTTGAGGTAATTGATCTTCTGGTATTTCTTCTGTTTTTGTTTCTTCTGTCTTGTCTTCTTCTTTACTTGGAGCGTCTTCTGGTGTTTCAACTTCTGAATTTAGTATCGTTACTTCTTCAACTAGAGTATCAGGGTCAGGATCTCCACCACCTGATGAATCTCTTTCTGTTCCACCACCATTTTCCCCTGCAATTTCAGATACAAATACTGCTGTATATGTTAGGTTTTCAGCAGGCATTTCGAATACGTAAACTGATTGTGTAGTTATTTGAATATCATTGCTATCTATCCATTCTTCGAATTTATAGCCTTCCATTCCTTGTGCTGTAATTGTAACTGTTTTTCCTGCTTCATAATTTCCTTCTCCTGCAACTGCTCCTGCAGTTGTAGGTGATGCATTTAGAGTTACTGTATAAGTTGCTTCTGTGTCTGAATTTATTTTTGTATAAATCACATCTATAGAAGTATCAGTAGTTATGGTTCCAGATACTGATGTTTGGTCAGTTGTATATCCTTCTATAGCTGGAGATGTAACTAGATAATCAGTATTTTCATCTAATTCATCATTGTATGAATCAAATGGTACTTCTTCATCTTCCTTTATATAATTTACAGTTAGAGCATATATGCTTGTTTCTGTAGTGCTAGGATCTTCTGGGTCTTCCGGTCCTTCTACCTGTATTCTATAATTTATAGTTCCTCCACCTTCTTGACCTTGTCTATAATCAATAGCTGGTTCAAAAACTTGAATATCGTCTTCTGTTATAACTACTATTTTACTTAAATCATCTAATACATATTGATTATTATCTGCAGCTACAAATGTACTACTTCCACCTCTTCTGTTAAGAGTTAAATCTTGGGGCCACTCATCATGTGATACATATATGTCTTTTATATATTCACTTCCTGAAGTTACCATTACATGTATTTGAGTATTCGGCACGTTATTATTTTCTTCTTTATCTGATTTGTTACTGTTATTTCCTGAATTATCTGGAGGATTACCAGGTGTTTCTTCATCATCTATTTTTACTTTGTCTTTATTTTGACCTGGAGCGGTTTCAGAATTACCTGAAGACCCTTGATCTCCATCTTGGTCATTTGATGAATCATCTTTATTTTGACCAGGTGCATTTTGTGAATTACCTTGATTGTCTTTTACTTTGCTTGAATTTTCCAATGCATTTGGATTGGCATTACCGTTACCATTATTTGCAAATGCATATGTAAAACTACTTAAAACTAAAATCAATACTAATATAATTGCTAAATTTCTTTTCATTTTATTTTCCTCCCTATCTTTCTTTTTTTTATTTGTTTGAAACTTTTTCTAATATCTCTAATGTTCCTTCATTTTCTTGCCAATTTCTTAGTTCTTCTTTGCTTACTGATTCCATTAGAAGCATCATCAACTCCATCATGCTTCTGAAGTTTACTATTTTTTTATTTTCCAACCAGTGCACCGAACCTTGGATTGAATTATTTTCACTGTATTTTATTTTTACTAAGAAAGATGATCCTTTTATTTTGTCTTTAGCTTTTCCGTTCATTAAATTCATCTCCTTTAATCTTTTGTTACTTATATTATATGTATTTCACTCTCATATTAGTCACAGTTCAGTCACAGTTTGGTCATAGTT
>CAYMUD010000337.1:0-1722 GCA_964393495.1 uncultured Clostridia bacterium
GTTCAAGATGAGCATGTTCTTTTACCAGCTTCTGCCATTTTCTACTTTGACTTATAATCTTTGGATCTGATATTTTCTTGTTTAAATCTCTGTACTTGTCTTCTAAAAAATCTAGTTTTTCTAACATTTTACACCTCTAATCTATTGTAATAACCTATTACTATTCTATCTTTCTTCGCTATATCTTTTTTTACTTCAACTTTATTAAACCCTTTTGTATTTCTCATGATATTAACGACTTCTTCCGCTTGGTCCCAACCAATTTCAATTATTAGTACACTTTTATCGTTTAAGTAGTTTGGTATTATTTTTAAAATTTGATTGTGGAATTTTAGTCCGCTTTGCCCACCATCCAGGGCATTTTTGGGTTCAAATTGACTTACTTCCAATTGTAATTTTTCTATATCCTGTGTTTTAATATATGGAGGATTAGACATAATAATATCGTATTTTTCATTTGGAAAGTCAAATTTCTCCATAAAGATATCACCTTTAACTATGTTAACGTTAGGAAGGCTATTCTTTTTAACATTTTTTTTGGCAACTTCAATAGCCTTTTGATTAATATCTACCCCTAATACTTGGGCATCTCTACAGTAATATGCAAAACTTACAGCTATAGCACCACTTCCAGTCCCTATATCCAGGGCCTTAATATTATTATAGGTGAAATAGTCTGATTTAGCTATTTTAATAGCATTTTCTACCAATACTTCTGTATCAGGTCTTGGTATCAATACATCCTTGTCCATATAGAAATTAATTCCCATAAACTCCTGATTATGGACTATATACTGTATTGGATATCCTTCATTTCTTTTTTCCACAAGTTTTATATATCTCTTGTATGTTTCTTCTTCTACTGTTTCCTCTTCATGGGTTATTAAAAATAATTTTTCTTTGTTTAGTAGATACTCCAATATCATATATGCTTCTAAAAAAGGATTATTGAATTCTCTTTTTTTTAATCTATTAATTCCTTCAGTTACAGTTTCTTTTATTGTTTTTGCTACCACTTATCATCATCCTTATTTTCCGGTATTACTTCTTTTAAAGCTACTATTGCAACTTCCAGCATAGAGTCATCCGGTTCTTTCGTAGTAAGTTTTTGAAACCAAAATCCAGGTTTAGCTGCTATCTTTGCAAATAAGCTTTCATCATTCCTACCTACATATCTATTTACTTCATAAGCTATACCCGCTATAAGTGGAAGCATAGCTAATCTTATTACTACTCTAAGAAGAGGATTCGGCCATCCAAAAAACGAAAATACAATTATACTTATTATTAGTACATTTACTATAAATGAAGTACCACATCTAGGATGCAGTGTAGTATATTTCCTTGCATTTTCTACTGTTAATTCTTCCATATTTTCATAGCAATATATAGTTTTGTGTTCTGCTCCATGATACATAAATACTCTTTTAATATCTTCAAGTTTTGAAATATAGTAAACGTATACTACAAAAAGTGTTATTCTAATAACTCCCTCTATTAAATTCAATAATATAGGTACTGGTATTATATTCTTTAACAGATTTGTAATGAGAGAAGGTCCCAGTATAAAAATAACTATAGATACCAATAGAGCAATAGCTACCGATGCGTAAATAATAGCCGTATCTGCTTTATCTTTAAATATTTTTCTTAGAGTTTTATCTATAAAATCTTCCTCTATCTCTTCTTCGTAAAATTCTGCAGAATACATGAGTTCCTTTA
>CAYMUD010000338.1:0-1715 GCA_964393495.1 uncultured Clostridia bacterium
TTCTGTAAATTGGGTAAATAATAATCATGAAGAAGCTGGAAAACTAGTTGAGAAAAATGGAGTTCTGCCAAGTGCAAAATTAGCTGAAAAAGCAATTCCAAACTGCAGTATAGTTTATCAAGATGCTGAGGAAGCAAAAGATAAAGTAAATGGATTTTTAAAGATTCTACACGGATCTAACCCAGCTTCTATAGGAGGAAGCATGCCGGATGAAAATTTCTACTATAAAAAATAATCAAAACAGAATAGTAGGAATCCTTTTATGGTTAATTCTATGGCAGGTTGCTTACTGGATTATAAATGAGGATATATACTTTCCATCCCCTATATCTGTAGCAACCGCCATGGCTTCTCTAGTTTTAAACTATGATTCTTATATAATCATAGCTTCAACTACTCTTAGAGTTTTAATTAGTTTTAGTATATCTGCTCTACTGGGTATTTCTTTAGGATATATTTGTGGAATAAATAAAAAGGTATACGAAATATTTGAACCTTTAATAATAATAGTTAGATCAACACCTATTATATCTATAATTATAATCGCTATAATTTGGTTTAAAACATCTAACGTTCCTATTTTTACAGGGGTATTAATGTGCTTTCCAATTATTTTTTCTAATATGTTAGAAGGTATCAAAAATACAGATCGCAAACTTCTTGAAATGTGCAAACTATATAATGTTAAAAGACTAGAAATTTTTAAAAAAGTTTACTTTAAATCTTCTCTTCCCTACTTATCTGCTGGTTTTTCAACAGCATTAGGTATAAGTTGGAAGGTGATTGCAGCCGCAGAAGCCTTAAGCTTTCCAAAATACGGTATAGGAACAATGCTAATTGATTCGAAGAATTTTCTCCAAGTATCTAATCTGCTGGCTTGGACTGTAATAATAATTATATTATCCTATTTATTTGAATTTTTTAGCAAAAAATTGTTTAGTAGAATAGAGGGTTGAACATATGATTAAAATAAACAAGTTGAAAAAAAACTATGAAAATAAAAAAATATTTAATGATTTTAATATGAATATAGAGCCTAATAGTATTACCTGTATTTTAGGACCTTCAGGTGTTGGAAAAACCACTCTTTTTAACATTATATCCGGTCTTACAGATTTTGAATCCGGAGAAATCGAAGGCATCGATAAAAAAGATATATCATATTTATTTCAAGAACCTAGACTTATACCTTGGCTGAGTGTATATGAAAATATTGAAATTATATTGAAAAATGTGTATCTTGAAAAAAAACGTCGCGAAGTAATAAACTACTATTTAAAAATTGTAGATTTAGAGGATTGTGCTAATCAAAAACCTAAAGAATTAAGCGGCGGCATGAAGCAAAGATTATCTATTGCAAGAACTTTTGCATATCCCTCTACTCTACTCCTTATGGATGAACCTTTTCAAGGATTAGATATAAAACTTAAAAATATTATAATTGAATCTTTTTTAAAATTATGGAAAGAAGATAATCGTACTGTTATTTTTATAACTCATGATATTGATGAAGCTTTGAAGATAGCAGATCAAATTTATATAATTCAAGATAAGCCGGTAAAAATAAGCCAAGTAGAACATATCGTTGATGATCATAGTAGCAGAGATATTTTTAGCAGCAAATATTTAAAAATTCGGGAAAAAATTACAAAAATTTTGTCTGATTAGTTTTGATTAAAATTTTCTTGTAAAATATTAATCATATGCTATAATAT
>CAYMUD010000339.1:0-1714 GCA_964393495.1 uncultured Clostridia bacterium
CATCATATCATCAGATACTTTATCTGGAGTTTTACTTTTTGTAAATCCAATTCGTCTGCATATTCTATAAACATGTGTGTCTACGGGAAATGCTGGTTTTTCGAAAGCTACTGCTAAAACGACACTAGCGGTTTTTCTTCCCACTCCTGGAAGTAACATTAAGTCTTCCATATTAGAAGGCACTTCTCCATGAAATTTTTCATCAATTATTCTAAGGAGTTTATATATGTTTTTAGATTTATTTCTATATATGCCTATTTCTTTAATATTTTCTTCTATTTCTTCTCTTTCAAGTGTTAACAAGGATTGTAAATCTGGATATTTCTTATAGAAACCTTCAGTTGCTTTATTCACACTTTTATCTGTACTCTGGGCACTTAAAACTGTAGATATTAACAACTGCAGTGGTGTTTCGTGATCCAATCCCGGCTTAATAATTGGATAGTGTTCTCTGAGACCGTTTATTACTTTTTCTACTTTTTCATTCATTTTATAATCCTATCTAGCACCTATACAACTCGTTTTTAGTTACTTCAATTCTATTATCACTTTCTATTCTACTTAAAACTTTATTAATTATTTTATCGGAAAATTTCCCACTATTTGATACAGCTGCAAAAGTTATGACGCTTCGGTTCCATTTTTCGTTGTAATCTGTTTCCGCTATTGTAATATTATATTTAGATTTCAATTTATCTATTATGCTTTTTAAAATTCGCCTTTTATCTTTCAAACAGTTTGACTCGTAAATATATATTTCTACCTGGCATACTGATATCATATGGACCCTCCATAATAAAAGGGTCAAAATTAAGACCCTTATTTATTCTACACCATAAATCTCTTTTACATGTTTTTCAACTTCCGATGGATCGTGAAGATAAAAAGATAAATTTTCCATTATTTTTGCTCTTCCTGGTAATATTTCAGTATTTAATTTATCAGTACTAAAATTAATAGCATCAGATGCTAATAAAAGCATATCCGCTAGTGAAAAATCCGTTTTTATATGATTATAAGCTTCTTTAACTACTACCGGCAGTTTAAAAGATAGAGATTTTTTTATAGCACTTTTTATAAAAACCTGCTGCGCCTTTATTCTTCCTATATCACCATCTTTATATCCTGTAGTCATATCGTTATTGTGTCTAAATCTCAAATACTTTAATGCTTGTTCCCCTTGCAGCACTTGCTTTCCTTCAGGTATATCTATTTTTAGTGGTGGATCGTCGTAAGGATCTTCATATTCCATGTGAAATGGAACATCAACTTCCACTCCTCCTAAAATATTTACAATTTTTTCTACAGCTGCATAATCTACTGTAACGTAATTATGAACAGGCATACCAACTATGTTTTCTACAGCCTTCATAAGACCTTTTATTCCAACGCTTGAGTATATGGCATTAATTTTCTTATCTCCAGGATTTTCATATCCTGATCTGTAAAAGTAAGTATCTCTTGGTATAGACATTATATCAAGAGATCCTGATTTTCTATCAAAGCTCGCAAGCATAATTGTATCGGATCTTTTATCCTCTAATCCAACTAAAAGTATGTTTGTTCTCTTGCTTTCGTTTATTGCTTTTTCTAAATCTGTCAATTCTTTTTCCAGCTCTTCCCCCTCTAGTTCTTCATTCCATAAGGGATTTTCTATTTCTGTATAATTCTCTTCTGATGGATTGAAGAATTTAACGTAGGTATATACAGCAGT
>CAYMUD010000340.1:0-1712 GCA_964393495.1 uncultured Clostridia bacterium
TGACAATAAGGTCCTTTTTTTAGTGATCTACCCATGCAACAGTTCCTCCTTTCACCAAAAATCTTCTATTTCTTTCTCTTTCTTACTATGAATTTATTAGATTTTTTTCTTTTCTTTCTAGTTTTATATCCCATTGTAGGTTTACCCCAAGGAGTTACCGGCGAAGGTCTTCCTATAGGAGCTCTACCTTCTCCACCACCGTGTGGGTGATCGTTAGGATTCATAACAGAACCTCTTACTGTTGGTCTGATTCCCATATGTCTCTTTCTACCAGCTTTACCTACTGTTATGTTTTCATTGTCTATATTTCCAACCTGTCCGATAGTTGCTTTGCATAACTCTGCAACCATTCTAACTTCTCCAGAAGGTAGTTTGATTTGTACATATTTTCCTTCTTTTGCCATAAGTTGTGCATAGTTTCCTGCTGATCTTACAAGTTGTCCACCTTTTCCAGGTTTAAGTTCGATATTGTGTAAAAGAGTACCAGTTGGTATATCTTTTAATGGAAGTGCATTACCTACTTTAATATCTATTCCACTTCCCGACAATATTTCGTCACCTATTTGGATTTTATTAGGTGCTAAAATGTATCTTTTTTCTCCATCCGAGTAATTTATTAATGCTATATTAGCACTTCTATTAGGATCATATTCAATCGCTGCTACCTTTCCAGGTATACCATCTTTATTTCTTTTGAAGTCTATTATTCTATATTGTTTCTTAGCTCCCCCACCTCTATGTCTTACAGTGATTTTACCTCGTGAGTTTCTTCCTGATTTTCTCTTTTTTGGAGCTAATAGTGATTTCTCAGGTTCTTTTTTTGTTATCTCTTCAAAAGTAGATACAGTTTTCGTTCTCAGTCCTGGAGAAGTAGGTTTGAATTTTTTAATACCCATTATTATTCCTCCTTCATGTTATATGATTACATTCCTTCGAAGAATTCAATGCTATCACTGTCTTCAGTTAGAGTTACAATTGCTTTTTTCCAACTTGACTGTCTTCCTAAATTAGCACCCATTCTTCTCATTTTTCCAAGCATATTCATCGTGTTAACTTTTTTTACTTTAACATTAAAAATCTGCTGTATGGCATTTTTGATTTCAGTTTTAGTTGCTTTTTTGTCAACTTTAAAAGCGTACTTTTTATCAACCATTGCATCCATACTTGCTTCTGTAACTAGTGGTTTTATAATAATATCTTGTGGACTTCGCATTATGAATAAACCTCCTCCACTTTTTTAAGAGCATCTTTAGTTATGATAAATTTATTATAGTTTAATAGGTCATATACATTCAAGGTATTAATATTTGCTGTTTTTATACCTTTAATATTTCTTGCTGAATAATAAATATTTTTATCATCTGTTACTATTAGTGCTTTTTTATCAACCTTTAAATTTTCTAATACCTCAACCATCTTTTTAGTTTTAATATCTTCAAATTTCAAATCTTCCATTACTACCATTTCATCATTTAAAACCTTCGATGAAAGAGCTGATTTCATTGCTAGCCTTTTAATTTTTTTAGGTAATTTCTTGCTGTAATCTCTTTGTTTCGGAGCAAATATAACTCCTCCACCTTTCCACAAAGGTGATCTTATAGTTCCAGCTCTTGCTCTACCTGTTCCTTTTTGTCTCCAAGGCTTTCTTCCTCCGCCCCTAACTTCTGATCTAGTTTTAGCAGATTGATTTCCCTGTCTTTGATTCGCCATAT
>CAYMUD010000341.1:0-1709 GCA_964393495.1 uncultured Clostridia bacterium
GGTATGTAGAAAGTGGATATAGCTATAGATATGTTTCCTACGGATATGTCTATGTGGATGGAGCTGTAGTCGAAAGTACAAGTTATGAAAGCAGTAAAACAACTTATTAAAAATAAGTAAAACAAAAATTGGAGGATATTTATGAGTAAAAGAATTGTATCACTAATATTAATAATTGCATTGATTTTCAGTGTAAGTGCCAGTGCATCACCTAAGCATAAAAATGAGACAGCAGTGACTGTTTTTCCTGCTACAGAAACAACTATTAATGGAATTCCAGAATCTCAGTTGATAACGCCAAAAGTTGTTTTCCCTTGGATTTTTAGTCACTATGATCCAGATCATCATTCTACAAACCATGAGTTTAAAGAGATTGTGCAGTTTGACCTTAACAATACAAATAATACAAGCATAGCTCCTATGCTTGTTACTGTTACTTCCTCATCATCCCAAGGCTCAGAATGGAGTGGAAGTGTAGATTTTACTGCTTCTGTTAAGACTGGAGTATTTGGTGGACTGGAAGCTCAGACAGGTATAGAATATAAGGAATACAGGTCTACAAATGAAGCAGTTGGGCTTGAAGCAGGAATGAATGTTGACCCGGGAAAATATGGTCATATTAAATTTTGGTATAAAGGCGAAACAACTGATGGAGATTTAGTCTATTATAGATATAATGATTATACTGGAGAAAAGGAGTATAAATATGAACCAATTGATGCTACTTTCTATATTTCTGATAGTCTAAAGTACACTGCTGAAACATGGCAAGACTATTCACCAGAATAAATATTATTTCTTTTGAAGGGTCTATAGACCCTTCAAATAGTTTATTGAACGTGGAGGTTTATATGAAAGTATTAACAAAAACATTGATGATTATATTATTGCTCGCAACAATGAGTGGCTGCAATAATAAAGAGATTGAACATTTATCCTATGAAGTGTATAAAAATGAATTTTTTGAATGTATTTCCGATTTTAATCCTAAGGGATACACCGACATCACAAAAGATACTTATACTATTGTAGCTGCTTCATACCCAAACAATAATTTAGGGAAAGAAAAGATAGATGCTTTAAATGATAACATTCAATTTCCATACCGGTATGAAACTTATTATCTTTCCGATGATGAAACAATACTAGTTTATATAAATTTTATTTATTATCCTCAGAGCAAGAAAAACCAGTTTTTGACTATTTATAGTATAGGGAATAAAATCAATTCTAACATCGATAAAGAATATCAAACAATACAAAGACCTCTAATTAATGAATACATAATAGCAATTAACGGCTATCTTGTTGAAATTGATTTCATTGATGTTTCTCAAGACAAAAATGAAGAATCTGAATATATTAGCCATTTTTCTTTGCAATGTGCTGACTTCTATAATCAATTCGAGAATACGCTTTTAGCAATTGTTGAAAACAGGGAATAATTAATGTGGAGTTGTGGCAAAAGGATTAGCTACAGCAGGTATTGTTAGTACAACATTTGCAAAGTCTTTAGAAGCTTATTATTATTTTAAAACAAGAATTAGGCAATTACCTGTTAAAAGTTTTGATATAGTATTTAAAATTAAAAAATATGAAGATGGTGATTTTAAAATTGAAGATTATTATATTGAAAACATGATAACCTTTGAAGAGTAGTATCATTCGTTTATTATAAATTCTAAAAGTTGAATTTGTCACAACATCAA
>CAYMUD010000342.1:0-1708 GCA_964393495.1 uncultured Clostridia bacterium
GCTTCAGGACAACAACTACTTACAAATCCTCCAGTTGCAACACTTTCTCCATCATTAATTAAATCAATTGCTTCTTTTGCTGTTAATATTAGTTTTTTTCGCACCTTCATTATCCTCCTGTGTTATGATTTAATTTTAGATTTTATTAAAGAATATATATCATTGAATCTTATCTATATTCAAATTTCTTTTTTTTATCTTTATTTATAAAGGCTTTCATACCAATCTCTTTATCTTTTGTTGAATTACATAAACTGAAAGCTTGCAACTCATATGAAATCCCTGTATTAATATCAGTTTCCACACCCTTATTTACAGCACGTTTCGTTTGTTGTACTGCTATTTGAGCATTATTTGCTATTTCTTCAGCCATATCGATAGATTCCTTTAACAAATTATCATGAGTTACAACTTTATTTACCAAATTTATATTTAAAGCTTCTTGTGCATTTATGATTTTCCCAGTATATAAAAGCTCCTTAGCTTTTCCAAGACCTACTATTCTTGGTAGTCTCTGAGTTCCACCAGCACCTGGAGTTATTCCAAGTCCAACCTCAGGTTGTCCAAATTTAGCTTTTTCAGATGCTATTCTAATATCACAAGACATTGCTAACTCACAACCACCACCTAATGTAAACCCATTTAAAGCTGCTATAACAGGTATTTTTAAATTTTCAATTTTTGTATTTAAGTCACTACCTATTTGACCCCATTTTAAAGTTTCAGCAGCTGTTAATGGCAACATTTCTTTAATGTCAGCTCCTGCTATGAAGGCCTTCCCGGCTCCTATAATTATTAATACATATATGCTGGTATCTTCCTCTACTTCATTTAAAACATTATCTATTTCTTTTATGAATTCTACATTAAGTGCGTTTAGGGCTTTTGGATTGTTTAACTTTAAAATCCCTATATGATTTTCTTTTTCTAAGATAACTTTTCCCATGCTTAACCTCCTCTAATAATAAATATTTAACTCATATCTTTTTTTAAATTTCACTTCTTTTTATTTATTTCATTTAATAATTTTACTGCTTTTTCATAATCTTTTTCATTCTTAATTATTATTTTATCTTTATAGTCTAAATTATCGTAATTTGCACAAATACTTGTGCATCCATTTATAATAATCAAAACATCATATTTGATTCCAGGTTCAGCATAGTGAAATTCAAAACTAAAGTTTTCTTTAATTTGATTTAGCATTTTTACTCTATCGTAGCTTGGATTACATCCTCCGCAATATTTAATACCTACTTTAAAAATAACCACCTCTTCTATTTGTTTAATATTTTTCTTGCTTCATTTAATAACTCTTCATTGACTTGATTTTCTACTTTTACCTTTTTTATCTCTGGGATTTCCTTAATTAAAGCAGCTTCAATTACTTCTTTAACGGTATCGTCTGAAGATAAACAATGTTTGCACTGTCCCAACAAATTTATTTCTACAACTCCTTTTTCAACATTGACCACTTCTAAATCCCCACCATGTTTTGCTAAGTAAGGCCTTACTTTTTCATCAATTACTTCATTGATTTTTTTCTTAATCATTTATACCACCCATATATTAATAATTAGTCTTCAATGTTGGCTATAGCTTTAGCCAGCTCTTTTTTTTGCTCAATATTAGCTTGTCTTCCTATCATTATTCTCTGAGCCTGTGGTGATCCAGCTCCGTGCATTGATTCTGTTCTATAGCCTACTGC
>CAYMUD010000343.1:0-1707 GCA_964393495.1 uncultured Clostridia bacterium
TTAAGCTTCTTCCTTCTTCAACATCCTATTCACAGCCAGACCAAATCCTACCATTGTGTAAAACAGAGGCGCAACAGATATAATCTGGTCGTTAAATATTCCTGCAGCTAAATAAGACATCACTCCTACAAAGACACCAACACCTATATATTCCATAAAAGTAGACAAATCCCTATTTATATAAAGTTTAATACTCTCTACAAAATACATCAAATACAAAGCCAACAAAGCCATAAGTGAAATTAATCCAGTATTAATACCTATTTGAAGATACATATTGTGAGGCTTATCCACTATCATCCTATGACTTTTGAAAGAATTAAGCTTACCTACGTAATCGTGTTGGGGAAATTCTAACGCATAGGTATCCGGTCCATGACCTATGAGTATTGTATCTTTTAACATAGGTATACTTCTAGACCATATATATCCCCTGGAAGATGCAAATCTTTCTCTACCATCAAATATGTCTAATTTTGGTGGATACTCCGTTTTTTTAATAACCCCACTGGATCCCGCCATCATAAACCCTTGGTCGGTAAAATATATTGCCATAGATTTACCATAAGCATCTATTAAAAATCTATTCCTGTCCGTCTCTAACTTAGCACCAAAATCTTCATACCTATCATCTTCAAAACTTATACTTCCTTCTTCATCTACATCTACCTTAAGCCTTTCACCAGCTAAATTATAAAACAAAAGCTCTCTATCTTCACTAAGCTCTACCCTTACAGATTCATCATTTGTCACTACTGATACAGTATTCCCTTCAAATCTTACATCCTCAAATCTCACCTTAGTTTCCTGAATCTCCTCAAGTCTATCTCCTTCAGCAAAAGGATTAAGCCTAGAAAATTGATTCAAAACTCTACCGTCAGACACAGTATTCATGTGGGCAACCATAATTACAAATGCTACAAGTAGTATTAAAATCTTCCTTAGATTTTCTTTGATTTTTTTCCTGTACAAAATTGCAGACAAAACAATACCAAAGGTCAATCCTAAGTAACCTGCTCTGGAGTTACACCCTATCCATACAAAAAGCATAAGTAATGCAAAAAAGAAAGATAAAAACTTGTATATAAGTCTTTTGCTGTATAGGTATGCAAAGACACCCAAGGGAACTAAAAGGGCGGCAAAACTCCCTACGAAGTTGGTATTATACATAGTAGCGTAGATAGTATAGTTAGAAAAAGTAAATTTCAAATTCTCCGCCATATAGTGAAGACTACCTGGTAATATCAACAATCTTCCTATGTTGGTCTTAAAAAAATCAAATCCAAAATACTGACTTATACCTAAAGCACCCACTAAAGTCGCTGAGAATACAAAAGCACCCAGGATAAGTTTAACCTGCTTTTCATTTTCCACATAGTTGTATAGAGCAAATATCATAAAGCCGTAACCTATCATTACCCATACCCCTTGAAATTGCTCTATAAAACCTCTATAAGAAATCAAAAAATAGTCAGAAAGAAGATAAGAAGCCAGTACAAATACAATATACACAGCTAGGGGTATATAGTACTTGGTTTCTTTAAGCTTAATTCTTCTTTTAAACTTTAATATTATTAAAATAAATACGGATACAAATGCACATACTGAAAATACTATATACTTATAGTAGCTAAAAAAATCCAGTCCCTTACTACCACCCTTCCAGTGAAGAGCCTCTATTTCATAAAGAGACACCTCCTTAGCAAA
>CAYMUD010000344.1:0-1700 GCA_964393495.1 uncultured Clostridia bacterium
CGTTTTTCCTAAACTCTTTCGTATTATAACACATGTTTACTTGTCTATACAAGTAAACATTTTAATATACTCCCTTCATTCATTCATATAGGGATTATATTAAAACTATTGTGATTTTAATTTAAAAAATCCGCAAATATCTTTGAATAGATTGCAGAAGCATCTGCTAAAATATCTTCGTCCATATTATATTTTGGATGATGAATTTCTTGAGTTATTTTTTTTTCTTCATTATATGTACCTACAAAAATAAATGCTCCCGGTACTTTTTGTAAATAGTAGCTAAAATCTTCTGCTCCCATAGATGGTTTTTTTACATTATGAATTCTTTCACTTTCTTCTAAATCAATCAAAATGTTTTTAATCTTATCTACAACTTCCTTATTATTTATAGTAGGAGGATAATTATCTATATATTTCAATGTTGAAGCAGCACCGTATATTTCAGATATGTTTTTTATGACTATTGCTAATTTATTTTTTATTATACCTTTTGTTTCTTGACTAAATGTCCTGACACTACCTTTCATTAATCCAGAATCTGGAATTACATTATGAGTTTCTCCAGCTTGAATGGAACCAAAGTTAATTACTGCATTTTCGTTGGATTCTATAAAGTAATTTTTAAATCCTTCTACCTCATTTAATATTTTACTGCACACTACTAAAGGATTTACAGCTTTATGGGGAATAGCAATATGACCACCTCTACCATTAACTTGTATTTCAAACATATCTGTACCTGCCATAATAGGACCATTTTTTAATCCAAATTTACCGGTTTCTATATCCGGCCATATGTGGGTGCCAAAAATATAATCAACCTTTGGATTATCTAAAGCTCCATCTTCTATCATTCCCTTAGCTCCACCATCAGTTTCTTCAGCAGGCTGAAATATAAACCTAATACTTCCTGATAACTCATCTTTTAATTCATACATTATTTTCAGGATCCCAAAAGCAATTGCCATATGACCATCGTGTCCACAGGCATGCATTTTACCTTCGTGAATAGATTTATACTCAATTTCATTTTCTTCTCTCATTGGCAAAGCATCCATGTCCGCCCTATAAGCAATGTTTTTACCTGTTTTAGAGAAATTTAAAGTAGCTACTATTCCATTTTGTCCTACCTTTTCTTTTATATCTAATTCGTATTTTTCTAATTCATTTAAAATATATTCTCTAGTTTTCGGCAAATCGTAGCTCAATTCTGGAATTTTATGAAGATCTCTTCTTATTTTTATTATTTCTTTTTCTATTTTTTTAGAGTATTTATCAATTTTTTTACACAACTCTTCCTTTTTCATATCAATCTCCTTGCGATAAATTAAGAAGGATTAAAATCCTTCTTAATTTATATTCTAAATGCTTTTTTATATTATTTCAATCTAGATTTAAATTTTATAAGTCTTTATTTAACTTATTACGCATATCTTTATCTCTACAATCTTAAAAATAATTATTTCATTATCAGAAAACAAAATTAAAAAACATTGATTTTTTAGAAAATAAAGGTTATATTAATGTTTATAAAAGCCCCAAAGGTTGTGTAGTTACTGAACAAGGATACGAAAAACTACTTGAAAATTTAATTCCTTAATTGATTAAATAAATACAAAGAATAAAAG
Source organism: uncultured Clostridia bacterium (assembly GCA_964393495.1). GTDB lineage: Bacteria > Bacillota > Clostridia > Tissierellales > Dethiosulfatibacteraceae > UBA8670. The sequence continues at coordinate 1,632 of CAYMUD010000344.1, forward strand.
ACGGTTTTAACCCGTCTTCTACTCTATAGCCTTTTTAATAGTAATATCCAACTTATTGATTTTATAGTG
>CAYMUD010000345.1:0-1694 GCA_964393495.1 uncultured Clostridia bacterium
GGATCAATGCTCATGCTGTAAGGTGGAATTGTATCTGTATGTCCGTTTAGTAGAAGGGTTTTACCATTACCTTCTCCTCTTAGATATATAAGTACATTTTTTCTTTCACCTTCTACATCCTGCATAGCTACTTCTAGCCCATTATCTCTACAGTAATTATATATGTATTTCCCAATTTCCTTTTCTCTGCCCGGCACATCTTTATGACTTGGAATTCTAACTAAGTTTTGTGCTAATTTTACGACTTCTTCTTCAGTGTAAAAATCAGTGGTACTCAATTAAATCACTCCTTTAGTGGCCTTTTTTATATTATATCAAATATTTTACATCTATACCAGAAAGACGATTTTGAAATCCTATAGTGAGTACTAATAATATATTCTTGTAAAAGCTTAGTTATTATAATTTTTTTCATAATATTTATAAAATACAATAATAAATTGTATTTTTTTTACAAAACACAACAATATTTTACAATTTTTTTTATATTTATTTATCTTTATTATACTTAATAGAATAATTTAACTATAATAGTATAAAAAACATATGCCAATAAACAATACTTTTCTTTCTCCAACTGTTAGTATATATTTAATAAAAAATTATGAGGTGATTGTATGGATTTTATAGGTAAAAAGTTAAATGCACCACTTTTAGGTGCACCTGGAACTAAATTGACTAATACAACTTTAAAAGAAAATCTTTTGAATGCTGATGTTCAGTTTAATTCTTTATTAAAGCTTTACGAAAAATTTGAACCAGATATTATGCTTCCTTTTATGGAGCTTACTGTAGAAGCTGATACTCTAGGAATGGGAATCAAATTCCCTGAAAATGATAATCCTGCTGTTAAGGAACATAAAGTATCTTCAGTGGAAGATTTTAAAAGTGTTGTTAGAAATTATAATGGAGTAAGTAGCAGAATGAAGGTTTTTGTAGATGTAATAAATAAAATGTCTAAGAATCTACCATCTTCTGTCAATAATCTTGCTTATGTTATAGGACCAATAAGCTTAGTTGGAGAACTTATGGGCGTAGAACAAGTATGTATGGCTACGGTAATGGATCCAGATTTTGTGAAAAAACAATTAGAATTTTCTACTAAGGTAATAAGTGATTACAGTAATGCCCTTATAGATGCTGGCGCCGACGGTATAGTAGTTTTAGAACCAACAGCAATGCTGCTATCTCCACCTAGTTATGCTGAATTTTCTCTAGAGCCTTTCAAAGAACTTCTTGGTAAGGCAAATAGCAAAAATTTAATTTTGCATATCTGCGGCAATACAAAGCATCTAGTAGATGGAATGTGTAAAACAGGAACTACTGGATTAAGTTTAGATGCTCCTATGAATTTTAAGGAATTAAAAGAACAAGTCCCTAATGATATAGCTTTAATAGGTAATGTAGATCCAGTAAATGTGATGCTTACAGGAACTCCTGAAAAGGTAGAATCTGAAAGCAAAAAGTTAATAAGTGAAATGTCTGATGCGGATAATTTCATCTTAAGTACAGGTTGTGATTTACCTATGGAAACTCCTTTAGAAAATATTGATGCATTTATGAAAGTTGCAAAAAAATGGAAAAATAATTCTCTGTAGTTTAGTTTAAGTTTTTTCCCTATATATTTAAAAGAGGAATTAGATTTTTTCTAATTCCTCCTTTTTTCTTATTTTTCTATTTTGATTACTACTTCT
>CAYMUD010000346.1:0-1694 GCA_964393495.1 uncultured Clostridia bacterium
AAAAATGAGCATAGCAAACATAAGCTAACTGCAATAGCATTGATTTGCTGTTGACGCAGAGCCTCTGCCGATAAGGATTGACTGCCTAAGGTAGCACCATATAAGCACAGCAAAACAGCATGCTACCATATGGACCTCTCCATGTAAACAGTTTGCTACGCCAAATCTGTATGAACAAAATAAGTATAATGCTATACAAAATAGTTAAAGGACTCATGTGATTTCATGAGGGAATAAATCACATTTATCATATTCTTTGAAGCACTGCATATTGCAGAATTATGGTGTTTGCCTTGAGCAATCTTCTTAAGGTACTTCTCTCTGAACTTGTTGTCTTGAATGTTGGGATTGATGATGGCAGCCCTGGTAGAAAGAAAAACAGCAGCTCTAAGGTATCTTGAACCACGTTTGGAGATATGCATAGTATTAGCCCTAAAATCACCTGATTCATGAATTGCCGGATCCATACCAGCAAAGGCAACCAAAGCGCTGGAGGAATGAAACCTGTTGATATCACCGATTTCGCCAATAATAGTAGCACCTGTAATATCACCGATACCTGGAACTGTCAATAAGAATGCAAAGTTTTCATTAACCACGGATTTTATCTGTTTTTCAATACGTTTGAGCTGGCTTGCGTAATGCATAATGTCACAAAGCGTGTTGGTAAGCAAAACACCATTGGTATCGGATGGATGACCAATAGTATTCATGGCCAGTAATTTAATTGTCTGAGCCGCAAGAACACGGTCTCCTTGGACTTTGATGATGCGCTGAAGTGTACAAAGGTGCATCCTGGAAATCTGTTCAACAGTTGGATATCTCGAGAATAAGTTGTAAACCCACTTGGAATGCTGTTTGAAATGTTGTCTGAATTCAGGAAACACAAGATCCAACAGTCTGGTCCATTCAGTTTTGGCTTTAATTTGATTTTTTAATATGTCAAATCGAGCTCTAGTTAATGACTTTAACTCCATATGGATGTATAATGAAGGAGTATAGGAATTGAGACGTTTGAAGTTCGATTGGATGTACCTGCATATGGCAAGGGCGTCAATCTTATCGGTTTTAGCAGGTCGGAGAGATTGTGATTTTCTGCTATAATTAGTCAGGACAGGATTGATCATATGGACTATGAATCCATGTAACGCAAGAAACTCGGATATGTTCTTAGAATAAATTCCGGTTTCTTCAATTCCTATACGAACGTCTTCAACAGACTCCGTATGGGAAGTAATGACCATGCGGAGTTTTTTAAAACCTTCAAGGTCACTGCTGATTGTAAAGGGACGAACTATGATATCTCCCTCAGATGAAGTAATTGCAATGTCGTGCTTTTTAGATGCTACATCGATGCCAACGAATAACATAAAAGTACCTCCTTGCAACAATTTAAACGGTGTGGTGATCAACACAATCTGATTTCAGTATAACCTTGTTAATAAAACGTCTAAGCGTTAACCAGCTAATTAATCTTCACGAAATCAGTTGTGGTTATACCCTCCAATAAACAGTCTAAGCTGTAGGACAAGAATGAAATAATCCACAACGTTTATACTACTATTATAAACATGTATTAAACTTATAACAAAAATATTAGAAAGGAGAGTATACTGAATATCTATATTTTTAGTATACAAGGGTAAAAATGATAAATTATAAAGATAGGATAAGCAAACTAAGGGATTATATGG
>CAYMUD010000347.1:0-1689 GCA_964393495.1 uncultured Clostridia bacterium
AGTATCCTCTTGCAATAGAAAGACTTGAAAAAGCAATGGCTCAAGCAAAAGAAAAAAATTATTTAGGAGAAAATATTTTAGGTACTGATTTTACTTTTAACTTAAGAATCAAAAAAGGTGCAGGAGCATTTGTATGCGGTGAAGAAACTGCATTAATAGAGTCTTTAGAGGGTAAAAGAGGTATGCCTAGACTTAAGCCACCATTCCCAGCACAATCTGGATATTGGAGGGAACCTACCAACATAAACAATGTTGAGACTTTGGCAAATGTGCCTTGGATAATATCTAAGGGAGCTGAAGCTTTTGCATCAGTAGGGTCTGAAAAAAGTAAAGGAACAAAAGTATTTGCTCTTTCTGGAAAAATCAAAAACGGTGGTCTTGTAGAAATACCTATGGGTATGACTTTAAGAGAAGTAATATTTGACATAGGTGGAGGTATTAAAAAAGATAAGAAATTTAAAGCAGTTCAAATGGGAGGCCCTTCCGGGGGATGTATACCTGCAGAACTTTTAGATACCCCTGTAACTTATGAGAATATTAATGCTACCGGAGCTATAATGGGTTCAGGCGGGATGGTAGTAATGGATGAAACTACTTGTATGGTAGATATTGCTAAATTTTTCTTAGACTTTACTTGTAAGGAGTCCTGTGGCAAGTGTACTTACTGTAGAGTAGGAACAAAAAGAATGCTTGAAATTCTTGAAAGAATAACAAAAGGTGAAGGAAAAATAGAAGATTTAGATGAACTGGAACAACTTGGAAAAAGCATTAAAGATGGTTCATTATGTGGTCTTGGGCAAACGGCTCCAAACCCAGTACTTACAGGACTTAAGTATTTTAGAGATGAATATGAAGCGCATATTGTTGATAAAAAATGTCCTGCTAAGAAGTGTGAAGCACTATTAACATATACAATAGATCCAGATAAATGTACAGGCTGTACATTGTGTGCGAGAAATTGTCCAACGGAAGCAATATCTGGAAAAGTAAAAGAAACACATAAAATAGATCAAGATTTATGTATCAAATGTGGTAACTGCTACGATGTTTGTAATTTTGATGCAGTAAATGTTGAATAGGAAGGAGCGGAAATATGCCTAAGGTAAGAATAAATATAAACGGTAAAGAAATTGAGACAACTGATGATAGAACTCTAATGCAAGCAGCATTAGATAATAATATAGATATACCCCATCTTTGTTTTGACGAAAGAATGGAAGCATATGGTGGATGCGGACTTTGTGTAGTAGAAGTAGAAGGTAACCCTAAGCTGGTAAGATCTTGTGCAACACCTGTAAGAGATGGGATGGTAGTTAATACTAAAACAGATAGAACTAAATCTGCAAGAAGAACAGCTCTTGAGCTTTTAGTATCAGACCACAGAGGAGATTGTAGACCACCTTGTGTAATGGGATGTCCTTCTAATACAGATGTTCAGGGATATGTAGGATTAATAGCTAACGGACAATACAAAGAGTCGGTAGCACTTATTAAAGAACAATTGCCAATACCCGCTTGTATCGGGAGAATATGTCCACATCCTTGTGAAACAGATTGTAGAAGACAGCTGGTGGACGAATCTGTATCAATAGCTAAATTAAAAGCTTTTGTTGCAGATATTGATTTATACGACGATAAGGAAGAACCATATATGCCTGAAATAAAAGAAGCAACAGGAAAGAAGGTAGC
>CAYMUD010000348.1:0-1685 GCA_964393495.1 uncultured Clostridia bacterium
AAAAATTCATTCCATCTTTCTCCATTTTCTTCACCAGTAGAATATTGTATAACACTTCCTGGACCATTTTTAGGACCTTTAACTCTTATAGAAAATATTTCTTCTAAAGGATACTCGTTTTCATTTAAGTAATCATGTCTGTGTCCCGGAAATCCTATCCATCCACCTGGTACAGAAACAGATTCACCTACTATTAATTTTTTTGTGATATCTCCATTATGCTTATCTTTAGGTCCAAAGATAAAGCGATACTTTCTTTTCCATATATGGGCACCTGGACTTCCTTCTTCTACATCATCTGGTCCACAAAAGTAAGGCTCCTTACCGTCTTCACAAGGGGCCGTAAATATACGCGCTTCCATTCCCTCTTTACTTTCTAAAACTATTTTACTCTTTGGTGGTAGATACATGGATGTTGGCAATTCATCAAAAACATCATTTCTTTGCCCTGTAACTTTATCCAAGTATTTTTCCCCTTTCCATTCAACAGAAGCTGTGAAATCACCTTTTTGTAATACAATTGCTATTTCTTCACCTGTAACTTCAAATTCTATTTTTTGGCCTGGTTCAACTACTAGAAGACTAAATCCTAAGTGTTTTAATGATGAATTTTTAGATGTTATAACATCTTTGTAACCACTTTCCATATTAAATTGATGTAATGTTGTACGTTGCATATTAACACTCCTTTTTTATTTTATAAAACTTCTTTGTTTACTATATATTTTGGTTTTTTGTTATTTAAACAATCTAATACTCCTTGAGCAGATTGTGTTGCCATAGCAACAAGGGCTTTATCCGTCAAAGCTGCATTATGGGGAGAAACAAGAACATTTTCTAATTCAAATATTGGGTTGTCTGCTGTCGGAGGTTCTTGTTCAAAAACATCTAAGGCAGCACCTTTGATTTTATCTTCTTTTAATGCTTCATATAATTCTTTTTCTTTTATTACGTCTCCTCTTGCTACATTTATAAAATAAGCACTTTCTTTCATTTTTTCAAACTGTTCTTTTCCTATCATTCCTTTTGTCTTTTCATTCGACGGTACATGTACAGAAACAATATCTGATTCTTCGAAAACAGTATTTAATTCATCAACAAGGCTTACTCCCATTTCCTTTGCCTCAGAGGCATCTACATATGGATCATAAGCAATTACATCCATACCCATTGGAACTAATTTTTTTGCCAACAAAGTTGATATCTTACCTAATCCAACTAATCCAACTTTTTTAGACTTTAATTCTATGTTTACGATTTCTTTTCTAATTCCATAGTTACCTTTTCTTAATTCTTTATCCATTTTTATTAAATTTTTAGATAATGCTAAAATCAAAGCTAATCCATGCTCGGCAACAGCATTTATATTTGATTCTGGAGCATTTACTACTAAAACTCCTTCTTTTGTCGCAGTTTTAACATCTATATTATCAACACCTACACCATGTTTAGCTATAACCTTTAAAGTCTTCGTTTTTTCTATAAGTTCTTTTGGTATTTTAGCCGAACGTATTAAGATTCCTTCACATCCCACTGCTTTTTCTAATAATGTCTTTATTTCAGTATTTTCAGCTCTTATTACTTCTACTTCTTGTTCTAATAATTTCATTCCTTCTTCATGTATTGGTTCTGTAACTAATACTTTTTTCACTATTACGCCTCCTATAAAGTATAATCTCTTTTTT
>CAYMUD010000349.1:0-1681 GCA_964393495.1 uncultured Clostridia bacterium
GATAGTGCTTGAATGGAATCTCTTGTCTTTTTAAGAGCCGGTCCTATTTCATCTTTTTCATCTATTATCTTTATATCTGTATCTAAATCTCCATTAGATAGCTTATCTAAGTTTGCTATTACATTACCCTGAAGGCTATCCATAAAGGAATCCATTTCCTGAGCCATCTGTCCTACTTCGTCTTTTGTATTTATATTAAGTCTTTCCTGAAGATGTCCTTTGCTCATTTCACCTAACATGTCTTTTACTCTTCCTAGAGACTTAGATATTCCTCTTACTATAGGGATAAAGAATAGCAGGGATATTACTAGAGTAGCTATTAATCCTCCGATTAGAAGAGCAATAGTTCTTGAAACTGCTGCTGTATTAGTATCAGATATATTACCCATAAGATTCATATTATTATCAGCTATACTATTTGTGATTGCAAGTAATTCACTGCCTTTTTCAGTTCTTTGAGAATTTAAGCTGTTTAAAGTCTGGTTGTTTTCAAAGTATCTTTTTACTGAATTTTCATAGCTTTTAGAAGAGGACAGTATGTTGCTAAGCTCTGCTAAATAATAAAGATCTACAGTTAAGTCTTGTAAATCATATACATTTTCTTCTATTAAAGGGAAATATTCTAAAGATTTTTCTAATGCTGCAACATCACCAGTTGCTTGAAATTTAAAATTTTCAATTCTAGCTTTATTTATTAAATCAGCTATATTATTTATCAGTGTTATTTTTTTTAGCCTGTCTTCTATTTCTTCATTAGAAAAATTATCATTTATTTCTTGGCCTATTCTTGTATTCTGTTCTTCTAGATAATTAAAAACTACACCAGTAATAATATCAGATTCAATTCCCATAGAATTAACAATGTAACTTATATCTTCATTAGTTTCTAGGGTTTGCTTAATCAAGTTTTCATATTCATCTACTATTTGAAGAGCTTTAGTAAAATTACTTTCGTCTATTTCCTCGCTTGTTTTTGCCATATTTAAGGAATTATTTATGCTGTATTTTAAATTACTTAAACTCTCGAGTCCTAATTCTAAATAGCTTTCATCTGCTGTAAGTCCATATTCTCTAATATGATACATGGCTTCATAGCTATAATTTTGCATGTCTATTATTTCTTCTGTTTCTGGGACATATGTTTTAGATATTTTCTCAGAATCATCACTCACACTCTTCAGGTCTAAAAAGACTAAGCTATTTGTGATAATCATCAATATCAATATTAGAGCCACAGCAGTAAATACTTTTTTTCCTATTGTCATATTATTAAATAAACTCATCAACTACTCCTTTTTATCTTAATATATTCAGAAGTAATATTAACATATTCAAAATAGTCTTGATATTATCCTTGGGTTAAAATTTTGTTAATTTTATCATAGTAATATGAAGCAAATAATAATTAAGCACGAGGGAAAGTTCCCTTCGTGCTTTTAATAATGCTATATTCTTCTAATCACTCCAAAACTTACTCCAGTTAGTCTTTGAATCTGTCTAATAGATAATCCTCTGCTTTTTAATTTCTTTATAATTTTATCTCTTTCCACATTACTAATATTTTGAATATGTGATGGACTTTCAAAACCAGTAATATTTTTTATGATTTTTTCTGCTTCAAGGTCATTTATTCTATTATGTTCTTTTAAATCCAAACACAAATCATTATTGCTTTGATTGT
>CAYMUD010000350.1:0-1672 GCA_964393495.1 uncultured Clostridia bacterium
AGTTTACAATTGTTAAAATCATTTTCGCTTTCATATCTTATTCCTGATACGGTTTTTACAGGTTTCATTAAAAATGAAGGCAGCAATTCAACTTCTATCTTTTTCTCTCCTCCGGCAAATAATGCAAATAAATTTTTCTGCTCATTTACAGGCCACTGTGGAAGGGACCCTGGATTCATAGTGCTTGTTTTTTTCACTCCGTATTTTTCATCAATCTCTTTGAATATATTGTCTTGAGCTATTTTACATGCTCTTTGAGCTATAGAATCTGCTAGAAATTGATCAATTATTTCATCAAAACCTTCAGCCCATTTAGTTAATTCCTCCCCTGAAGTAGCTATATATGGAAAAAATCTATTAATTTCACCAATATTTTCTCTAAATAATTCACTTTTAAATACTACATCTCCTACTTTAACATAATCCAAACCTTTACCTTCTACGTATGATATATTATATATTCCTTTAGGAGAACCTATACTTTCAGCTTCTTTACACAACTGATCTAATCTTTCATACATAAAAGAATCCTTACTAACTTTTATATACTTTGCTAGTTTTTCTCTATCAAATCTAAAATTTTTATTTGCTACTAATTCCGCTTTCATAAAAAATTCCTTCTTTCAATATAGTTTATTTAAAATTTTAATATCTATTATTTTACAATAATATGATTTTATTTACAATTAGAGTTTATATTGTGTATTTTTTATCTTTAAAGTATTTTTCCCATTTTTGGGATATTTCACTTATTATTTTAATTCCAACAGAAGAAATAAATACAAGCTCTGTTTCTACTTTTTCAGTCCAATTAGATATTAGGGCATTTTTTCCTACAACACTAACTTCCTTATAAGCAGAACTTGTATTTACAAAACCTTTTATCCTATAAGTAAAATCTCCCATCTCTTCTAAAAACTGTTTTAGAAGTTTTTCATCTAATACATCTTGAGTTTTTAAAACGAGAGTCTTTGGTCTTGTTTCTTCAGTATTTGTACTTTCTTCAGGTGGCCTTCCGTTGTCTTTTAATACTGCAAAAATTTCTTGGTCAATATAAGAAAATTGAGTTTTTATTATATAGCTTTCAGGATTTATTTTTTTTATTAATCCTTCGATTTTTTTTATTTCTTCAATATTTTGCAGATCCATCTTATTTATTATTATAATACTACTGTGTTGAATCTGTCTTTTCAAACTAGGAAGGAGCTCATACTGCTTCAGAAAATACTGGGCATCTACCATGCATATAGAACCTGAAAAATCATACTTATAATTGTGCACTTTTTCCACTACTTCCAATATTTTCTTAATATTAGAAGGATCAGACAGGCCTGAAGCTTCAATAAAAAGATATTCAATGTCGTAGCCTTTCATTTCAGACAAAGCTTGTATAAAGTCTTCTTTTATGCATGAACAAAAAATAGATCCGTTGTTTAGTTCTGTTATGTTTTCTTCAGTACCTTTAATTAATTTCCCGTCAATTCCTGTTTTTCCGAACTCATTAACTAGTACTCCTACTTTCTTCTTTTTTATTTTAAGGAGATTATTAACTAAGCTAGTTTTTCCTGCTCCTAGAAACCCTGTAATAAGTATTACTTTTATCATGCTACTCCTTCCTTTTTTCTTGTCATTCCCAGCTTGAGAGGAATCTTTTTAGCAGCTAAGATACTTC
>CAYMUD010000351.1:0-1660 GCA_964393495.1 uncultured Clostridia bacterium
TCTATTTTAATTTCTCCAATTTCTTCTATATCTTTTGTGTTTTCCGGTGAACTTGGAAAGGCTACAGTGGGATTTAGTTCATCTAAATTTATTGTAATTTCTTCATCATATTGGGCATCATTATCAGCTTCAAATATTTTCCAATCTTTGATTTTTCTTTCTTTCATGTACTTTAAAGTTTTTTCATCTACCGGGAATATCCCATTCTTTCCTCCAGCTTCAACGGCCATATTAGAAATAGAAAATCTATCGTCCATTGAAAGTTCCTTAAGGGCTTCTCCTGTGAATTCTATGGATTTGTAAGTTGCTCCGTCTACTCCAATTTTACCTATTAGATTTAGTATAAGGTCTTTACCACTTACGAAAGGTTTTTTCTTTCCAATAACATTTACCTTTATAGCTTCCGGTACTTTTATCCAAGTAGTTCCTAGTGCCATGCCTCCTGCCATATCAGTGCTTCCAACTCCTGTAGAAAGGGCCCCTAAGGCTCCGTAAGTGCAAGTGTGAGAATCTGCACCTATGACTGTATCTCCAGCAACTACTAAGCCTTTTTCCGGAAGTAGTGCATGTTCGATGCCCATTTGTCCTACATCAAAAAAGTTTACTATTTCTTTTTCTTTTGCAAATTCTCTTGATATTTTGCACTGTTCTGCAGATTTTATATCTTTATTGGGAGTGAAGTGATCTAGTACTATTACTATCTTTTCTTTATCAAAAACTTCCTTTGCCCCCATTTTTTTAAATTCATTAATAGCCACCGGTGTAGTTATGTCATTTCCCAGTACTACATCTAGATTCATCTCTACAAATTCTCCAGATTCTACACTGTTTTTACCACAGTGGTCTGCTATTATTTTCTGAGTCATAGTCATTCCCATTATACTACCTCCAAATTTTTAATATTTTTTTCGCTGTGCATTTTGTTCAATGCGTTTATATATGCTTTAACACTTGATTCAACAACATCTGTGCTTAATCCTCTTCCAACAAAAGTTTTTCCATTTTCTCTTAATTTTACAACTGCATCACCTAATGCATCTTTTCCTTCAGTTACTGAACTTAGGGAATAATCTTCTAATTTGAGTTTTGAACCAGAAATTTTTTCTATTGCATTGAAAGCTGCGTCTATAGGTCCATCTCCAATATCCACAATTTCAATAGCCTCACCTTCTTTTTCGATTATAACCGCTGCTGTTGAAGTAATGCTGTTTCCACTATTAATAACAAATCTTTTCAACTTATATTTTTCTTCTACTCCAGTAGTTTGTCTTGATATAATTGCATCTATATCTCTGTCGAATACTTCTTTCTTCTTATCTGCTAAGTCTTTAAACCGAATAAATGCTGTATTAATTTCTTCTGAATTTAATTTATATCCCATAGAATCTAATTTGTCTTTAAAAGCATGTCTTCCAGAATGCTTTCCTAATACAAGTTTGTTTTTATTTAATCCTATAGATTCAGGAGTCATTATTTCATAGGTTTCTTTGTTCTTTAAAACTCCGTGTTGATGTATTCCAGCTTCATGAGCAAATGCATTTGCTCCTACTATTGCTTTATTAGGTTGTACTTTTACACCTGTAATTCTTGTAAGCAGCTGACTGCTTCTGTATAACTGTGTAGTTTCTATATTAGTTAATATTTTATAAAAATCTTTTCT
>CAYMUD010000352.1:0-1658 GCA_964393495.1 uncultured Clostridia bacterium
TTATATAAATACTGCATTTCTTTAGTTTCTATATGGGCTTTAGGAAATTTATCATTGGGGTTAAATGTTTCTTCTCGTATAGCTCCAGTTTGTATGTTTTTAACCTTGGTTCTTACAAATGCGGCACCTTTCCCCGGCTTAACGTGTTGAAAGTCTAAAATCTGCCATATACCGTCTCTCCACTGCATTGTAATACCCTTCTTAAAATCTCCTGCTGATATCATTATATCCTCCTCATTCAATTAATAGTATTCTACCTGTAACAGGTACTATTGTAATTTGTTTTATAACTTCAGTTTTTAAATTTTTAAAAGTAATAGTTTGAGCTTGACTTGGGCTACCTCTATAATTGAAAGTTAAGTTTTGATTTCCATTAGAATAATAAAATTTATAATCTTCTTTTAACTCAACCTTCTTATACTGTTTTATTCCAGCATTAGTTCCTTCTTTTAAAATATAAAAATCAGTAAAAAAAGTTATAGTATAAGTCTTATTCTCTGATGTCATATTTTTTACCTTTATATCCTTTAAATCATATAAAAGTTCTTTTGCAATCTTTTCCATATAATACCTGTCCGTATTAATTCTAGGCACTACTATAGAAAACAAAATAGCTAACAATGCTATTGTAACAATAAGTTCAATTAATGTAAAACCTTTTTTGTTCAATTTAACCTCTTTCTGTCAAATTAAGTTCATATAAATTATATATGATTAAATCTTTATTATCAAGTTAATATTTATTCCTAAAATATATTGATTTTTCAATGTTATATGTGCTGTTATCCTTTTTAAAATAAATCTTGTATTCTACTCCCCTGCAATCTTTGAAAGCTATATTATGAGGTATAGGAGCCATATAAATTTTATCAATATATGTACCAAGTTCACTGTGACTTTTATAAAAAATATCTTTATAATTTTTAATTTCAAAACTTGGGTTTCCAACCTGAGATGTATCCCTTGTGTAAAGTTCTATATACTTAATGTAAGCTCCTGATTTTGAATCAAGAAGATTCAACCCCTCAATTGATTTTACCCTTCTTATACCGGCGCATTGTGATAATTCTAGATCCATAAAACTAGTAACAAACTGAGCTTGATCCATAATCTCTGTACTATTATTGATCCTATTATAACTTTTGAGATTAGATATTAAGAATCTTCCTACCATGCTTATTACTATTGAAAAAATTGCTAAAGTAATAATTATCTCTAAAAGGGTAAATCCTCTATTGTTTTTTATCATATATACCTCTTTATCTAATAATCTTCCAATCTTTAAGTTCTATCAGTCTTTCACTTCTTACTGCCGATGGAGAGGTTAAAGAATAATCTATAGAAACAATAGAACCTTTTTGTAGTGCATTTTCCATATTAAATTCAGTCTTTATTTTATCCTCATCTATCATATTATATATAACTCTTTTATTGTTTGTAATATTTTTACTACCGATATTATCAAGGTATATATTCTCATAACTTAAAATTATTCCCTCAAAATTAATGCTACCCATAATATATGTATTTCCCTTACTTACTATAATCCCTCTATAGTTTTCTTCATCACTCATTAAAAGAACAATATCCCTACTTTCAAATTCAGAAAAAGCTTCTGCTCCCTTTCCAAGTATATATATGTTCTTATCATTGCTATT
>CAYMUD010000353.1:0-1657 GCA_964393495.1 uncultured Clostridia bacterium
GATTCACTCATATTTATTTTTTTTGCAATATCCTTTAAAGTTATGTTTTCTTTTATATTGTTTTTCATCATTTCTGCTGCCCTTAATGCTGTATTATCTTTACCTTTAACTAAACATTGAGAAGCAGAAGATATATTTAGTAAATTATATACTAATTTTTGCGCATAGATATCTACTAAAAATTTATCTTTATGTCTTTTTTCTACTCCAAATTCTATTAATTTTTCTAAATCTTCTTCAATGTCATATTTATGGTTGTTTAAAATTAATTCCGTTGCCTTTTTATTTGTAACTCCTTCAATATTTACTTGAGATTTTTTAATTACTTGGTCTATAAGCTGATTATTCAATTCAAAAACAAGTGCTTTTGTTGGTTGGCTTATTTCCATTAGAACGTTACTATGAGAAGGCAGCATTAAAGATTGATTTTTATCGTAGATATATTTTTTGTTATCTACAGTAACTTTTTTTTCGCCTTCTAAAATAGTACAAAGTCTTGGATAACTATGGGACTTATACTTTCCTATATGATTAGGAGGGATATCGTAATACAATAGTTTTACATAATCTGTTTCAAATCCGTGAATATTTTCGAGACCGCTTTCCAGCATTGGGATCATAATATCTCCTTCTTTCTATATAAATCAAAAGATTGTTAAAAATAAAACAATAAATTTTAAAATTATCGCTATTTATTCAAATAATCGTTAGTTTTAATTTATTAACTATACTATTATTACCTTAATCACTAGTTAAATAATATATTAGTGAGCATAGATAGTCAATAAATATGTTAAAATATTAACAAAAATTAAAGGAGGATTATAATGAATTTAAATTGGTTTAGAGTACCTAAAGATATTGTTTTTGGTGAGGGAGCTCTTTCATATTTAGCAGATCTTGAAGGAAAAAAAGCTACACTGGTTACAGGTGGAAGTTCAATGAAAAGATTTGGATTTTTAGATGAAGCAAGGTCCCAACTAGAAAAAGCAGGAATGGAAGTGTCTATAGTTGATGGTGTAGAACCAAATCCATCTATTGAAACTGTTATTAGAGGTGGAAAAGAGATGCAGGAATTTGGTCCTGATTGGATTATAGCTATAGGTGGAGGATCTGCCTTAGACGCAGCAAAAATCATGTGGGTTTACTACGAGTATCCAGATACTAAATTTGAAGATTTGGTAGCAGGGAAATTTCCTAAATTAAGAACTAAGGCTAAATTCATAGCAGTACCTTCAACAAGTGGTACAGCCTCTGAAATAACAGCATTTTCTGTTATTACAGATACTGATAATCATATAAAATACCCACTAGTATCCTATGAAATGACACCAGATGTAGCTCTACTAGATGCTAAAATACCAGCAAAAATGCCGGCTCATATTACTGCTAACACAGGAATGGATGTAATGGCTCACGCTGTAGAAGCTTGGGTATCTACTTCAGCAACTAGCTTTACAGACCCTTTGGCATATGAAGCTATAGAATTAGTATTTGACCAGCTTCAGACGGCTTATGAAGAAGCTGACAATATTAAAGCCCGTGAAGATATGCACAACGCATCAGCACTTGCAGGAATGGCCTTTACAAATTCTTCATTAGGACTAGTTCACTCTCTAGCACATAAAATAGGAGGAGAGTTTGGAATTACCCACGG
>CAYMUD010000354.1:0-1650 GCA_964393495.1 uncultured Clostridia bacterium
AAATTATTTTTGGAGAAAGGATTTGATAAAACTACGATTACTGATATTTCAAAGTCATCTGAATATAGTAGGAGAACTATTTATTCTTATTTTAACAGTAAAAAAGAGATTCTAAATCATATTGTTTTACAGGGACTTAAAAATCTTCTACAAAATATTACTCTAGCAATAAAATCTAATGACGACTATATTAGAAAATATGAACTAATTTGTAAAGCCATGGAAAATTACTACTTAAATTCACCTTATTCTTTCGAAATGGTAAATCGACTAAAAAACAAAAATATGAATATTAAGTCCCAATCGAAAACTGTAGTTAATATTTTTTATGTTGGTAGTCAGATTAACAAGTTGCTTGAAGAGTATATAGATGACGGAAAAGAGAAGGGAATTCTTTTGCCTCACATAAAGACAAAAGAATCTGTATATATTATATGGTCGAACATTTCATCACTACTTAGTTTAGTAGATAATAAAGGTCAGTTTATAGAAAAGGATACTAAGAATACTAAAGAAGAGTTTCTAAATTATGGATACAAACAAATAATTAATTCTATTATAAAGGAGAGAATAAAATGAAAGAAAATAACCATAGTATGACAGCTTTAGTAAGTTGTTTTAGTAGGGCATATCATGCACATAACAATGAGTTTAAAATTTTTAATGACAGTTTAGCGATAGACTTTTTGAAAGAAGAAGATTATTTAGGTATAAGTAACAATATGAAAAAAGGTATCGGTTTTTTCAATCCATCTTTTGATGGTAATGAAAATGAAGCTTTGGAATGGATTGTTAATAATCAACTTTCTCCAACACCACTAGGTAGAGGAGCATTTGCTGAAGATAGTTTAGAAAATGCAATAAAAATTGGTGCAAGACAATATCTTATATTAGGTGCTGGAATGGATACCTTTGCTTTTAGGCAACCAAATTTTACAAATGATTTAACTATTTTTGAAGTTGATCATCCAAATACACAAAGTTTTAAAAGAAAAAGAATTGAAGAGTTAGGGTGGAAAATACCAGAAAATCTTAATTTTATACTAGCGGATTTTACTAAAGACACTTGGGCTGATTCTCTTGTTAATTGCGACCATTTCAGCTCATCTAAAATCACATATTGTACCTTGCTAGGTCTATTGTATTATTTATCAGAAGATGATTTCATAAAATTTATTACTAACCTATATGACTTACTTCCTTCTGGCAGTAGTATTGTTTTTGACTATCCTGACAAATATACATTTACGGAAGAAGCAAGTCCTAGAGTACAAAAGCAAGTTGCTATGGCTAATTTAAGTGGAGAAAGAATGTTGTCATCATACAGTTATGAAGATATGGAAAATATATTATCTGATTGTGGATTTTTAATTTATGAACATTTGGTTCCTGAAGATATTAATGCTCGGTATTTCGAAGAGTATAACAATTTAAATAAGAAAGAAAAAATATTAGCCTTTGAAAATGTTAATTATTGTTTAGCAGTAAAAAAATAATTTTTTTGAAATTTGCTTAAAAATAAAAACTTAGAAACTATTAAAGAAACATAGACGATAAGCGAGTTATTTTAATCTCAGGTCTATAGACTTATATATGCCTGGGATTTTTTATCTGATTATTTTAAAGTACACTATGTTAGGGTGAACCTTA
>CAYMUD010000355.1:0-1642 GCA_964393495.1 uncultured Clostridia bacterium
GGTGGTAGTAATTCTGGACTTACAGGAGTATCTAAAATATCTAATAATATCTTTCTAACCCTACCAGAAAATTTGTATTCTGATGCCCATTTAACCACATATCTAATTAAAGTCTTTGGAATTCCTGAATTTACACCGTACATAGACATATGATCTCCATTGTAGGTTGACCAACCTAAAGCAATTTCAGACAAGTCACCTGTACCAACTACAATACCATTCAACTGATTAGCCTTGTCCATTAGTATTTGAGTTCTTTCTCTTGCCTGAGTATTTTCATATACTACATTATGGTTATCTATGTCGTGATTAATATCCTTAAAATGTTGTAATGATGCGTCTTTTATACTTATCTCTTCCAAATCCACCTCTAATTCTTCCAGCAGACCTAAAGCATTATTATATGTTCTGTCTGTAGTCCCGAAACCTGGCATTGTAATACCTTTAATAAATTTCCTATCCTTACCAAGGATATCTGCAGTAACTACAGAAACCAATAAAGCAAGAGTAGAATCAAGTCCACCAGATATTCCTATAAGAAGAGATTTAGTATTAATATGTTCTACCCTCTTTGCTAAAGCCATAGTTTGCAGATTAAATATCTCACTACATCTTTCTTCCATATCTTCTTCCTTTTGTGGTACAAAAGGATAAGGATCAACAACCCTTTTAAGTTTAACTTCTTTATTGTCCAAAGAAAATTCAATTTTTTTATATTCTCTTTTATAGCTTTTACTATCGTTAAATACTGTGTTTTTAACTCTATCCTTATTTATTTTCTCTACATCGATATCATTATAAACAAACTTACCATCTATATTATAGTCTTTATTATTTTCTATGATTTTTCCATTCTCCGCTATAATTATATTTCCGCCAAAGACCAAATCCGTGGTAGATTCCCCATATCCTGCAGATGAATATACATAAGCAGATATACATTTTGCAGACTGTTGAGAGATCAATTTTTCTCTATATATGCTTTTACCTACTATATCATTTGATGCTGATAAATTAACTAAAATATTAGCTCCACTAAGTGATTGTAACTGACCTGGACTTATGGGCGCCCATAAATCTTCACATATTTCAACTCCTACTATCAAGTCTATATCTTCACATTGAAACAACAAATCTTTGCCAAAATTATATTTTTCTTTTCCTATCTTAATCTGAGATTGTAAAATGCTATCTCCTGAAGCAAACCATCTTTTTTCATAAAATTCATTATAATTAGGTATAAATGTCTTGGGCACAATCCCTAGAATTTCTCCATTGTTTACAGCTATAGCGCAGTTGTATAAACTTCCTTCTTTACTAATGGGAGCACCTAAAAATATAAGCATCTTTTTATTCTCAGTGAATTTTAATATTTCTAATATTGATTCTTCAGTCTTAACTTTAATAAGACTTTGGAAAAACAAATCACCACAGGTATATCCTGTGATAGATAACTCAGGAAACACAAGTATATCCACCTTCTTATCTTCAGCTATTTTTATATTTTTAATTATTTCTTTTTTATTATATTCTAGATCCGCTACTTTAATCTTAGGAACAGCAGCACCTACTCTAATGAATCCTTTACTTTTCATTGTATCACCCTTTTTAAGTTATTGTATAATTAGTATATATTAAAAAT
>CAYMUD010000356.1:0-1632 GCA_964393495.1 uncultured Clostridia bacterium
GAATTCTGCTCCACTAAGTTTTTTATCAGTATCGCTTTGGTCTACCTTTGTAATTGTAAGGTTTCCTTTTTTAATTGTGTTTACCATGGAGTAAATATCTTCTGTAGTTTCTCCATTAGGTTTTGCATATACTGTTGATTCGTTATCATTGTCTCCTACAGTGGCTTCTAATACTTCCAAATTATCCAAATTATCCAAATATCCTTCTGCAGGGCTGGTTTCTTTAACAGTATAATCTCCATATTTTACGTCTTCAAATAATACTATTCCAGTCGAAATACTGGAAGCAGTAGCAAGCTTGGTATTTGAGTCATCATATAATCCAAATTCCGCTCCCTGTATGGGAGCATTCCACTCATCAACCTTTTTAAATTCTATGTCTGCTTTGATTTGTGTGTTTGTTATTGTTATTTTATTGCTGTCATCGCCTGTTTTTTCATCAATGGATACTGTTGTAGAACCACCATCAGCTACCGCAACAATATTATACTCTTGGTCCGATATTACATAAGGTATCACAGCTTTCGTTTCCTCCAAGGTGAATGTTCCCGGCGGTAGACCTCTTAACTCTAGTTTTCCTGATGCGTTAGTCTCACCCGTTCGAAGTTGATATCCGTTTAGTGTAAAGACGGCAAACTCTACGCCTTCAATAGCTTCATCATTGGTGTTTACCTTTGTGATTTCTATATAACCGTTTTTCTTCCTTGATGCTGAAACATCATCATTGTCTATCCTATAACTGCCTTCAATTGGAGAACCAAAATCTATTCCTGTAAGTTCTACAGTGTTTTCAATTGTTGTATTTACCTTGCCTACTAAATCAGAAACATAAGTAAAGCGATATGCTTTTTTCTGATTTAGAATATTAATTGTAAGTTCCCGAGTTTCAAAATTATAGCTGTAATAATCTCCTAAGGTTTCTGACGAAATTTCCACTGATGTATATGTACCATCCGCCTGCAATGTAAGCTTTTCTACTTTAAAGTTTGTACCTGTAAAGTCCAATTTTCCATTAGCATCGACAGGTAATTCCATCCCTGGTGATAGTGTATCGGTAATTATCATGTTATCTGGTGGAGTATCAAGTAAATTGACTTCATCCGGTTTATATTCCACAGTCCAGGTAATTTCTCCATCAACACTACTATCTAAACTTTTGCTTAACACTTCACTTTCTATAGATACTTTTCTTGTAGTACTTATTCCATTGTCCCAGTTTTCACCCTTTAAACTCATATTATTGGTTACTTCTGATGTATTGTTAATATTGAAATACTCTTTTACTTTATCTTCACTAGGCTGAGCTCTTAAATAGATAATATAAGGCACATCTAACTTTTTAAATTCAAAGGTCGCTTTTTCATTTTCTCCAGCGGCATCACTGAAAATTGAGCTTTCTAATATAGAATCTATAGCCCCACCTGTGATTCGGTTAGTTGGATTTACAAAGCCTCCTATACTACTATCACCTTCATATATCAGATACTTCTCTCCATCAATCACATTGATAAACTCCCAACCTTCCGGCAAAGTATCCGTCACTGTTATGGCTCCCATTGTTGTAATATTACCATTTCCATCTACAACTTGGTATTCTGTAAAGTCACCGTCACCACGATGGTTGACATGCAA
>CAYMUD010000357.1:0-1625 GCA_964393495.1 uncultured Clostridia bacterium
CAGACCCCTTGTGCAAATACTCTGGATTTAAAGTTATTTGTTCCCTTCGACTGCAGGGAAAGTTTCTTTGTTTACTCTGACAAATTTTTCTATTATATTTAATTCAATCCATCTATAATTTCAACACTGCAGTGAATTCCATTGACAAAACACTCTAGATCCATATTTTCATTTGGAGCATGATTTGCCTCATCTGCATTAGCATAAGGTACCATAATAGATGGTTTACCTAAAACTTTAGTCCAGATGTAATCAGGCAGACTTCCTCCCATTGACGGCAATATAATAGGATCCATATCATAGGCTTTTTTTACAGCTTTAATAATTTTTTCAGAAATTAGAAGCTCAGATGATGTTCTTGAAGGATGCATGTCTTCCTCCTGCTGTATGACTTCTACCTGTGCATTTACTTTCTTTACATGTTTTTTAATTTTCATAAATAAATCCTCAGGATTTTGATCTTTTACCAATCTTACTTCCATTTTTGCTATAGCTTTCTTTGGTATAATATTTTTAGAACCTTTTTTTGTATATCCACTTACCAACCCATTTATAGTTAAAGTCGGTAAAAACATCAGCCTTTGGTAAAAAGTCTTTTTATCCAACTCAATTTTTTCTATACCATAAATTTTAGCAAGATTTTCAGGATCAAAAGGCAATTTATCTATCAATTCTAATTCTTTTTTAGTAGGTTTTAATACATCTTCGTAAAACCCTTGTATTGTTACATAATCATCTTTATCCTTCATAGAGTATAGCACCTCATTTAAAATCCATGCTGGATTAGGTATTACTCCACCTTTGTTTCCTGAATGATTATCCGTGTTTGCAGTTTCTAACTCCAGTTGAAAATTCATAACTCCCCTTACTCCAAATACAACCATGGGTGCTCCACTATCATGTATAGGTCCGTCTGAGGTTATAACAAGATCAGTATCAAGAAGTCCTTTGTTATCTTTTACAAACTTAGACAAAGACTTACTTCCTATCTCCTCTTCTCCTTCAAATACAAATTTCACATTTATAGGTAAGGAATTATTTTTTTCTAAGATTATTTTAACTGCTAAGATATGTGCAAGAAGTTGTCCTTTATTATCTCCGGCTCCTCTCCCGTAGAGTCTATCATTTCGTATGATTGGCTCAAAAGGTGGAGAATCCCATTCTTCTATTGGATCCGGTGGCTGTACGTCGTAATGTCCGTAAAATAGTACCGTCTTGGAATCTTTATTTTCAGAGAGCACTTCTCCATAAACAATAGGATTACCTTCGGTTTTATAAATTCTAGAGTTAATTCCACAATCAATCATAAGGGATTTTAAATATCGAGAACATTTTTCTACTGCTTCAACATCTCTACTTATACTTGCTTGTTTAACAAAATCTACTAAAGTCTCAATACTCTTTTCTTTACTACTTTCTATACTATTATGAATTTCTAAAGTATTCATTATTCTTTGCCTTTCTTTATTGTAATTAACTATATTATCTTATCATTTATTACCTTATTCTGCATTTTAAAATTTTTTCCTAATTATTTAATATCATGTCGTAGCAGATATCTCTTTAAACATTTATTTACATCTCATAAAAGATCATCTTTCAGTACTTTTCTAATTATAACAGAA
>CAYMUD010000358.1:0-1615 GCA_964393495.1 uncultured Clostridia bacterium
ATATAAACTGTTAAGGAAGTTAGTGATTTTATTTATCTTAATATTTCTTTTTTTAATATAGGAAGTACTTTTAAGCTCAACAAAGATGCAATTACACATTTAAATAGGTCCCCAGGAATAAAAATCAATACTCCGCTTTTAAGTACATCGGGAAAATTCAAGTCTAGTCCGTTAACTATTGTTAGAATACCGTATAAATATGGAAAACCTACTAAATAAACAGCAGCTAAACCTGCCAGTGATGCTATGAAGATATTTTTAAAGCTTTTCCATCCTAGTTTTTCAACTACTTTCCCAGTCACATATGCCCCTAGTATAAATCCAAGCAAATATCCAAAAGAAGGAGCAAAAATATATGAGAAGCCTCCTGTTCCTCCTGCAAAAACAGGCAGCCCTATTATTCCCATACCAACATAAAGCATCTGGGACATTGCTCCGTATTTGGCACCGAGGATAATTCCCGAAAGTATAGTAAAAAATAATTGAAGGGTAAAATCTACCGGCCCCAAAGGTATAACTATTAGTACAGCCCCTATAGCTGTAAGGGCAGCAAATAAAGATGTAAGTATCATATTTTTTGTTGTAATTTTCATATATCCTCCATTGTCAACTTAATTTCTATTATGGTTTACAATTATATGTTCTAGGTATATTATTGTCAACCATAAACTTATATTAGTTTACAATTATATTTATTTTTTCATATATTTATGTTACTATTATAAAAAGATAAAACTTAAGGCAAATAATTTAAGAGGTGAAATATGAAAGATAAGGTATTGAAAATACTAAAGGAAAATAAAGAGTATATTTCAGGAGAAAAGATTAGTAATATTTTAGATGTAAGTAGAACAGCCGTATGGAAAAATATAAATTCTCTTAAAGATGAGGGTTACGAAATAGATTCTATCTCTAGAAAAGGTTATAAACTTGTATCCTCGCCGGATATACTAAAATATGAAGAGATAGCTCCATATTTAAAAACGGAAAACATAGGCAAAAATATCCTTTACTTCGACACTATAGATTCTACAAATAAAAAAGCTAAGGAAATTGCTGAAACTTCTCCCGATGGTACTGTTGTAATAAGCGAAGAGCAAACAGCAGGAAGAGGACGTCTGGGAAGAAACTGGTCATCCCCTAAAGGTTCCAGTTTACTTATTTCTATTTTACTTAAACCTGAAATAGATCCCTCTAAGGTTTCCAACATAACTCTAGTAGGTGCTGTAGCACTAGTTAAGACTTTAGAAGATTTTGAAATAAAAGGATTAATAAAGTGGCCAAATGATATAATAATAAATGATAAAAAAATAGCTGGCATCCTTACGGAACTCAGCGCAGAAATCAATCAGGTAAACTATCTTGTTATGGGTATAGGTGTAAATCTATATACGAATACCGAAGAATTTCCTGAAGATATAAGACATAAAGCAGGATCAATATTTTCCGAAACCGGCAAAAAAATAAATAGAAAAGAATTCACCGGCAAATTCCTAAACTATTTTGAAAAGTATTATAATTTTTTCCTGGGAAATAATTATAAAGAAATAGTAAAAATATCCAAGGAAAAATCCATACTAATTGGAAAAGAAGTTAGGATTATTAGTAGAGAGGA
>CAYMUD010000359.1:0-1615 GCA_964393495.1 uncultured Clostridia bacterium
TTTCTATGTCTTCTCTTTTTATGTATTCCTTTACTTCTTCTTTTGTTTTGAACATGGATTACTCCTTTCTATTCTTTGCTTATATATATAGCAATATTTATGCCAGATTTTTTCTCCTAAAATATAAGTGATATTTAATTATAGTCCTTAAAATACACACAAATATCTTTTATTGTGTTTTATTTTTGTTATTATTTGTATTATATGTATTATCATTAATACACTTAACACATATAATTTAATAAATTTCACAAAAACCCCATTAAATAAGGAAAAAAGGATACATATTTTTGTGGCATAGTTTTTGCTACAATATATAATAGAAAGGCGAGGTGTTTTTAAATGGACAAAAAAAATTATATTGAAATAATAGATAATAAGGTAGAGACTCTTTATCCAGAGTTTATAAAAATAAGAAGACACTTACATGAAAATCCTGAACTAAGTGAAAAAGAGTATAATACAAAAAAGTATATACTAAAAATTCTTGATAAGTTTAAAATAGATATTGATGATAGAGTAAAGGGTACAGGAATATGTGCTGTTATTAAAGGAAAATTACCCGGCAAAACAATTGCTTTTCGAGCTGATATGGATGCCTTGAAAATTTCAGAAGAAACCGGCTTACCCTTTTCATCAAAAAACAAAAATGTAATGCACGCTTGCGGTCACGATTCTCATATGACAATTTTATTAGGAACTATTATGATTATAAATGAATTTAAGGATAAAATGAAGGGAAATGTCAAATTTATTTTTCAACCTGCTGAAGAAAGCACCGGCGGTGCTAAGGAAATGATAAAAGACGGTGTTCTTGATAATCCAAAAGTTGATCTAATACTTGCTGGTCACATATGGCCTGAATTAGAAACAGGTACTATAGGAATTAAAGAAGGTCCTATTATGTCCTCTCCGGATATATTCAAAATAAAAATTACAGGTAAAGGGGGGCATGCAGGAAAACCTGACAAGGTCATAGATCCTATATTAATTGGAAGTGAAATAATAACTACAATAGAAAATAAAATACTTCGCCCATCAAACCCTTTTGAACCTATAGTTATTACTTCATGCTCAATTCATTCAGGAAATAGCTATAATGTTGTTCCAGATACCTGCATTATTAAAGGAACTGTAAGAACATTTCATGAAAATAATAGATTATATGTTGAAAAGAAAATGGGAACTCTTATAAATTCTATTGCCAGCTTAAGTGGAGCAGCGGCCACCTTTAAGTATGAGCGGAGATTTCCTCCTACTATAAATAATCCTGACGTAATAAATTTTTTAAATAAATCATCTTCAGAAATAATTGGTCCTTCAAATGTTATTGATATTAAGTACCCTTCAATGAGTAGCGAAGATTTCTCTTATTTTCTAAATGAAGTTCCAGGAGCCTATATTTTTATAGGTACAAGAAATGAAAAAGAAGGTTTAATTTACGATCTTCATAACCCTAAATTTACAATCGATGAAAATGCTTTGAAAGTTGGAATCAAAGTATTTACTAAAGCTGCTTTTGACTTTTTATTATAATATATAATTTCCTCCTCTACTATCTCTCATATTCTTATGAGGGATAGTTTTTTTATACCAATCTTAATTATTCATTAAA
>CAYMUD010000360.1:0-1607 GCA_964393495.1 uncultured Clostridia bacterium
CAGATACTTTAGGAAATATAAATTTAATTAATTTTTGGTACCTATCATTTATTTTTAATCTAAGTTCCACAATATGTTTTATATGGAAAAGGTGATGGTTCTGGAGGCGTCATATATTCTTCATAATCTTCCAAGTATTCATGGGTATTAGACAATGCTTCTAAAAGATTTTTAATCACTGTATAATCTGATTCTTTTACAGCAGCTTCTATGGCTTTTTCAACCTGATGATTTCTAGGTATAATTGAAGGGTTAGATTTTCTCATTACTTTTTTATATTCTTTTTGTGAATAATTTTGTCTTTTTAGTCTCCCTTTATACTTTTTATACCAATTCCTAAATTCTTCATTAGAAAACAAGCTTGTTTTCTCTGTTTCATCAAGGGTCAATTCTACAAAAGTATTAGTATAGTCTGCTTTATTACTCTCCATAATTCCAAGTAATTCATTTATAAGGTCTAGATCCTCTTTTTCTTCATTAAATATACCCAGTTTTTTTCTCATTCCTAAAATCCAGTTATCCTTATAAGTCTTTTGGAAATCTTCAAGAACATTTTTAGCCATCTTAATGGATTCTTCTTTATCTTTGTGAATTAAAGGCAAAAGAGTTTCTGCAAATCTATAAAGATTCCATTCAGCAATTTTGGGTTGATTATTGTAAGCATAGCGACCATTGTGATCAATAGAGCTAAAAACAGTATTTGGATCATATGTATTCATAAAAGCACATGGTCCGTAATCAATAGTTTCTCCACTTATTGACATATTATCAGTATTCATTACACCGTGTATAAATCCTAACATTTGCCATTGTGCAATAAGAGCTCCTTGAGATTTTATTACTTCTTTCAATAAAGAAAGATATGGATTTTTATAATTTGTAATATCTGGAAAATGTCTTTTAATAGAGTAATCAGCAAGAGCTGCTATATCGTCTTTACCTCCCCAATTAGCTGCATATTGGAAGGTACCAACCCTTATATGACTTGAAGCCACTCTTGTAAGGACAGCTCCCTGCTCTATAGTTTCCCTAAATACCTTCTCTCCAGTTTTTACCACAGCTAAACTACGAGTAGTTGGAATGCCAAGATAATGCATAGCTTCACTAATTATATATTCTCTTATCATTGGTCCAAGAGGAGCTCTCCCATCTCCTCCTCTGGAGTAAGGCGTTTTTCCAGAGCCTTTAAGCTGTATATCATAAATTTGATTTAATGGAGTTTTCTGCTCCCCTATAAGCATAGCTCTTCCATCTCCTAGCATTGTAAAGTGACCAAATTGATGCCCTGCGTAAGCTTGAGCCAGGAGAACAGATCCTTCAGGAATATCTTTGCCAGCAAATATATTTAAATTTTTATCATTTTTTAATTCTTCTATATCCAAACCTAATAGTTCACCTAAAGAATCATTCAAAATAACTAGTTTAGGAGTGCTTACAGGTTTTAAGTCAACTTTACTATAAAAAATTTCCGGCAACTTCAAATAAGTGTTTTCTAAATTCCATCCTTTATTGGTCCTTTTCATATATTACCTTTCTATATTCAAATAATTTTCTCTACTAATATGATTTCTAAATTTAAAATTAATTTTAAACACATTAATCTTTTT
>CAYMUD010000361.1:0-1601 GCA_964393495.1 uncultured Clostridia bacterium
ATGAAGCTGAAAAATCTTTTTTAAGAAGCTTATCTATATTTAAAAAAGCTAAGGATGGAGTTTATATTTTTGAAGCCTATGAAGACTATATAAAATTTTTAATAAAAAGAAAGAAACTTGATAAAGCAGAATTAATAATATATGAAGCTTTTCACATTTTAGATGGGAAAGATTCTTTGAAAACAGAGCTTACATTAGAAAGACAGCTGGCTTCCATAAACTATAAAAGAGGGAAATATAAACAATCTGCAGATCACTTTATATCATATGATAGAATATATGGGGAATATGATATAAATGTTTTAAATATGAGGCTTTTAGCAGTGAAAACTAAGTTCGATATGATAAAATCTCAAAGAGACAGAGAAAGAATAGAAAAGTACAATAAGGAGTTGGAAGAAAAGCACGACGTATTTGTTTTAGCAAAAGATATTATAAAAGAAATAAATTCTTCATTACGTTTAAAAAATATTGCATCAAGAATTTATAACCATTTAAAGCAAATTATAAATGTAGATGTATTTGGCTTAGCTATATATGATAAAGAAAGAAAACAAATAACATATAAGGAATATATAGAAGAAGATATTTCATACGGTGATAGTGTTGAACCTATAGATTTATATAATACAAATGCTTTTACAAGCTATGTGGTAAGAAATAATGAAGATATATATCTGAAAACAATTGAAGATAAATCTAAATATATTGATGAGATAATTATGGAACCTGCTAATAAAGTTGCTGAAACTATAATTATAAAAAGATTGGTATTTGAAGATGAAATTCTAGGTGTAATTACTATACAAAGTTATGAAAAAAATGCATATGATTCTAAAGATACTTCAATTATAGATTTGATTATTCCTTATTTAGCCATTGCTGTGAATAATTCTATAAAATCACTTAATTTGGTAAAGGAAATAAGGGAAAGAAAAAATACTGAAGAAAAATTAAAAGAAACTAATAGTATCCTTAGAAATATATCAAACACTGATAATTTAACGGGATTGAACAACAGACACTATTTGAATAAAATAATGGATAATTTTTTTAAAAGAGAAGATATATATGAAAAGAAAATTAATTTAATAATGATAGACTTGGACTTTTTCAAAGAATATAATGATAATTACGGACATGTTGAAGGAGACGAGGTAATTAGGAGGGTAGGTTCTAAAATCAAGGAAATTTGCAATTCCTACAAAATAGAAGCTTTTAGATATGGTGGAGATGAATTTTTGATAGTTGACCATTATTTAGATAAAAAGGGATTAGAAAAACTGGGAAAAAAAATTAATATAGAGGTAGAAAAATTAAAAATCAAAAACGGCAAATCGCCTATTAGCCATTATATAACTGCATCAGTTGGACTAAGTCAAGTAAATGTAAAAGAAAGTTGTAATCAGAACAAATTGTTAAAAAAAGTAGATGATGCCTTGTATGAATCAAAAAGAATAGGAAGAAATAAGGTTGTTATGATATAAAAAACCGACCTTTATAAAAAGATCGGTATGGTGGTGGGCGTAACAGGGCTCGAACCTATGACCCCCTGCTTGTAAGGCAGGTGCTCTCCCAGCTGAGCTATACGCCCTTAATGA
>CAYMUD010000362.1:0-1600 GCA_964393495.1 uncultured Clostridia bacterium
GGAGTTTATTTCAATAGATTTGAACTAAGATTTCACTACAAAATCTCTTTATTGAAATGTCCTCTTGTATCTGTTTCCTTATTAAATACAGTTTTATTCATTGAGCCATTTAATTTACCAAAAGACTCATTAATGGTTTTTACCACTTGCTCTTTTGATTCAATTGTAAAGTTTAATCTGAATGCCTCGATTCCTTTTATACTTTGTAGATTATCTAAAAGATTAAGGGTCTTCCCATTAAGTATAGTTGTTGTACAATCATCATGAGAAATGATAGGAAAAGTTCCGTACTTATCCTTTAATTCATAGCTCTTATTTCTACAAATACCGCATTGATTCATTTTTTCTAGGGGACAATATTTTGTAAACATCAAAGGAGCCTTACCATATACAATCATTTCTAGTGAAGGATAACCGTCATTTTCTTCATAATAAACATTAATTAAATCTTCAATTTGTCTCATGTTCATTTCATAAGATAAAGTTACTCTACTTGCACCTAATTTATACAATTCATAGCAACTATCAGAATTAACAACATTTAGAGAATAGTCCGTAACAAAAGGATTAGTTTTTCTGTAATGATAAATTCCACCATATCCTCCGATTAGTAGCGTACCTTCTTTTTCCTTATAATCGCTCTGGTTTCTTCTAACAACATTTTTAAAATAGATTTCCTTAATTCCACAGCTCACGCAAGCATCATACTGTTCTTTATTCGTAACAGAGGCCGTAAGATATGGGTTTTGAGGGACAAAACTTATTTTTTCTTTTGATTTCAAAGTCTTAGTTCTTTTATTTTTGCTATTGATCTTTAAGTCATACAAACCCTGTACAATATCTCTTCTTGCTGCATTTAAGATTTTTGCCGGAATAAATGCATTACATTCCTCAAAATCTACGTGGTTAAGTTGGAAAATAGTATCATTTAATCTTGAAAATTGCTTTATTACCAGTTCTTTTGTTGTAGGATTATTAATTGCTTCATCTAGTATATCCTTACCTTCATATAAGTAATTAAAGCCTAAACCTTCCCCATCAATTATTAGTTTAGAATTTGGGTGTGCATATACTCTAATATTTAATTTAAACCGCTTAAATTCTTTTTCAAGTGATGACTCTAACTCTTTGTAATATAAATAATCCTTTGTTATATATACTATATCATCCTTAGATATTTTTTCTTTGATTTTAATATAGCAAACTTCATCTGCTTTGTTGATTAAATTGCCATCTTTATCGTAAAGTTTTACGACCTTTAGATTAATATCTTCATTGTTATGACTTATTCTTATTATATCATTTTGATTTAAAGTACGTGTAAGTCTTATTTCACACATGTTTTTAAAAATCTTGCTAATTCTACCAATTTCATATCCAAAATTATTTGGCCTTAATATGTTTGTAATATCTTTCTTATCTTCATGAAACAAATATCCCTTGGTATATGTTCTATTAAATGTTTTTTTCAGATTTTCTTTATCTTCTTCAGTTATAGTATTATCTAAGGCCATGCGATATTTTGATACTACATTAGCAACATAGGCAGGCTCTTTCATTCGTCCTTCTATTTTTAAGGAATCCATTTCTTTTAGATCAT
>CAYMUD010000363.1:0-1600 GCA_964393495.1 uncultured Clostridia bacterium
ATTCCTCTTTGTACTGAGGCACTCTTTCATTTATTTCTTTTATTTCTTTTTTTAAGCTTCTTATTATTTTGTTATCACGTGAAAGTTTACTTAAAACAATGAATCCAAGAAATACAAGTACATTCCCATAGTATATCATTGGATTTCCATAATTCTTAACAGCAAAATAAGAACTAATAGGTACTCCCATAATAATCAAAAGTGATAATACTATCTTAACCCATTTTCTATTTCTTTCTTTTTTTAACTTTATTTTAAGTAAATTAACTATATTTCCTTCTAAAATACCTTTTATATACTTTTTTCTTTTAGTTTCTTTGGAAATTTCGTTAAAGCTATCTATAATACCCTGATAATTTTTCTCTTCTATTTCTTTAATACTATTGTCTAAATCATCTAGTTTAAGTTGTAATCTTTGGAGTATCTTCTTGTTACTTTTATATAATTCATATTGAGATATAAAATTAGACTCATGTATTCCTTTAAATTTTTGAAAATCGTTTTTTATATAAATCGCTTCTTTTTCGAAAGATTCTATATCTTCCTTTAGCTTTATACTTTCATCTTCTAATTTTTCATTTTTAGAGCTTAAAACTATTAATTTTTCATAATCCTCTATCTCTATATCCATATCTCTTTGCATGGATTCTATTTCTTTATTCAATGTTTTTATTTCATTTATTACTTTCTCTGCATTAACATATTTATTCTTAAACTCAGTAAAATCATTGATAGAGGTAAGAGGTGCTAAAAGTTCGTTCCTTTGTTCTAAATCATCTAATTCTTCTTTATTTCTCTTGATTTGCTCTATAATTTTTTTAAATTTAACTCTTTTAGCTTCTATTTGATTTTTTTTATTTTTTAAAATATTAATTTTATCTAATATTTCTTTATATCTATCTTCATCAACTTTTTCTCCTAGTCTTTTCAAAACATTTTTCAAATCAATGTTTTGGTCTTTAGATTTGCCTAAGTTTTCAATTTTATTTTTAATTTCTTTGAGTAATTCTCTGTCAGTTTTGCTATTTAATTGACCTATGCTAAGTGTATTTATATATATATCTTTATTGACTCCCAAAAGCTTATAACCTGGTTGTTCTAATGAATTAGGATTTGAGTCTTTAATATCTTCTTTATTTAACGAAGATATATTGTTTTCAAAATCCCTATAAATAAAGAACTCATTATCTTTTTCATTCATAATAAGTTGTCCTTTATATTCCTCTGAAAACCAGGGTTTATATTTACTATAAAGATCTTTTTCAGATGGATTAATACCAAATAGCATAGTCTCTATGAATTTATGAATTGTACTTTTACCTGTTTCATTATCACCATAAATTACGTTAATCCCTTTTTTAAATTTTATTTTTTTATCAACGAATTTTCCAAAAGCATCTATTCTAATTTTTTTAATATTCATCTAAGAATCCACCTTCTCTTTTGAAAGTTCTTCAATAACCATCAGTATTGATTTTTGAAGTTCTAGGGGTTTAACTGTAATCTTAGCTGTTTCATTTATGTATCTTCCTATAAGATTATTTTCATTTTCTTTTTGTATGTTTTTTAAATCTAAAACATAATTGAAGTTTTCAATAAA
>CAYMUD010000364.1:0-1588 GCA_964393495.1 uncultured Clostridia bacterium
TTATGTAGTTTGTATTGAATGGCTTTATTATATGTGATATATTTAATATATAAATGTTTGGAGTGATGCCTTTGAAAAAAATAATAAATTTTATTAAAGATTTTTTTTATGAAATAACTGATTATGCTCTTATTATTATTGTCGTTGTAGTTATAGGTTTAATTCTTATATGGCGTTTTAATGTCTTATTTGATATTAATCTTAATAAGGACCCTATTGAAGGCGAAGATTCTCCGCCTATTAGTGAGGAAGAAACTCTTACAGATTCAGGCATTGAATTTCCAGAAGATGAAGAGCCTGAAGAGGAACCCGAAGAACCAGTTTTAGAAGAACCCGAGCAAATATTAGTAGAAATACCCGCAGGGACAAGTGCTCAAGGTATAGCTGATATTTTAATATCAAGGGGTTTAATTAATAGCAAAGATGAATTTATTCAAACAGCTATAGAATTGGGATTGGACACTCAATTAAAATCTGGTGATTTCTTAATAGAAAATACAGCTACAATAGAAACAATTTTAAGAATCATTTCAAGAACAAATTAACTTAAAAACTATTTAAAAAGAAGATTCTTTTTAAATAGTTTTTTTTAATATTCTTCATTAACATAATAATCTATTACTGATTTTCTTTCTTTTTCTAAAAATACTTCCTCTTTTTTCAAAACATTTAAAATCCATATACTTTTAGAGTGTAACACTGCATATTCATAATCTTCAAGGACTATTTCATAAAGCATATTTTTCAATTGCCTGGATTTAACCTTAATAAAATATGCTGTTACATTTTCATATTTTAATAATCTTAAGAGTCTAAAAGTAGTTTTGTCTTTTTCGTTATAAAAATAATTGCAATCGTCTAAATACTTTTTGTAATAAGAAATATGTTTCGAATTGCTCTTTACATCTTTTGCTAAAAGACTGTAATACTTAGCCATCATATTGTAATACTGATAGTTATACATTCCTTTCTCGTAACTATCAATTCTTCTAAATGGTTTAATTTTCATACCTAAAATATACTTGTGATTTTCTTCTATATATTCTTTTTTTGTTATATCACCATTTTTATACTGTAGTATGAGAGAATCTCTATGTTCAAAAAATTCGTCAAATATATTCACTTCTTTTTTATAATGTTTCAATTTGTACACCTTTCTAAGATAAAATATTATTACTTTGAACTAAGATTTTATCAAATAAAGTAATTAAATGCAAAAAAAGCTTTGATGATTACACCAAAGCTTTTTTTAGTTAATTTAGTATATATTTTTTAATATCACCATCAAGCTCATCTTCATCAAAGTTAACACTCATGTAAAAATCCACTTCAAATTCTTTTGAAGTATTATTTAGTTTTTCAATAATATTTTTTAAATCTTCCATTCCTATTTTTGCTATTTTATAAAGTCCATCTATATAAACGTGTTCTATATCATAGTCAGCTGCTAACAATCCACTTACAAAACCTAAGAATTGATCTGCATTCATCATACCATGTTCCTTAGTATTAATATATCTGATATCATGGTGTAAATCATACATATGCTTATTATTAGCTTCTAAAAACACTACTTTACCCTTCATTT
>CAYMUD010000365.1:0-1585 GCA_964393495.1 uncultured Clostridia bacterium
GGTGAGGTATGCGGAGTTATGAGAGATGTATTTGGTGAGTACGAGCAGAACGTAATGCTTTAATATAAAAGTAAGATACAATAGGAGGAAATTAATATGTCAAAAAAAATTAGAGTTTTAGTTGCTAAGCCTGGTCTTGATGGACATGATAGAGGAGCTAAAATGATAGCAAGATCATTAAGAGATGCAGGAATGGAAGTAATATATACGGGACTTAGACAAAGTTCTGAGCAGATAGTAGCAGCAGCAATTCAAGAAGATGTTGATGTAATAGGAATGAGTATTTTATCAGGTGCTCATAACCATTTGTTCCCAAAGGTTATTAAACTTCTTAAAGAACAAAATGCAGAAGATATTCTTGTAATAGGTGGAGGAGTTATCCCAGAAGAAGATATACCAGAACTTAAAAAAATGGGAGTAAAAGCTATATTTACACCGGGAACTCCAACCAAAGATACAGTTGAATTCATAAAAAATAACGTAAAAAAATAACTTAAAATAAAGGCTTTGATAAAATGGAATTAATAAATAAAATGCTTGAAGGGGATAAAAGATCTTGTGCTAAACTTATTTCAGTAATAGAAAACGACGAAATTGGTGGCGAAGAAATAATTAAGGAAATTTATCCGAAAACCGGAACTGCTCATATAGTAGGTATAACCGGTCCTCCAGGAGCTGGTAAAAGTACTCTTGTTGACAAGCTAATCAAACATCTTAGAAAAAAAGACAAAAAAATAGGAATTATTGCTGTTGATCCAACTAGTCCCTTTTCAGGAGGAGCAATTCTTGGAGATAGGATTAGGATGAACGACCATGCCTTAGATCCTAATGTATTTATTAGAAGTATGGGAACAAGAGGATATTTGGGTGGATTATCTAAACAGACTAGAAATGCAGTGAAAGTATTAGATGCTTATGGTTGTGATTACATATTCATAGAAACAGTAGGAGTAGGACAATCAGAGGTAGATATTGTAAAAGCTGCGGATACAGTAGTTATGGTAATGGTTCCAGGATTAGGTGATGATATACAATCCATTAAAGCCGGAATAATGGAAATAGGTGATATTTTTGCTGTAAACAAAAGCGACCTGATGGGAGCTCAAAGAACAGCAACTGAAATAAAAATGATGTTGGATTTAAGTGAAAATTTAGAAAGACGTCCACCTACAGTCATGGTTACGGCAAATAGAAACGAAAATATAGATAAATTAGTAGAAGAAATAGATGCTCATCTTGAATATATGGATAGAACAGGAAATCTTGAAAAGAGAAGAAGAAGTAATTTTGAAGATGAACTTTTGAATCTTGTAGAACTAGAAATCAAGAAGTTGATAAAAGAGAAAACAGAATCCGATGGTGGTATAAAAAAATATGCAGACCAACTTTTATCAAGAAAAATTGATCCATTTACTGTAAGAGATGAAATACTGGAAAAGATAAATTTAAAATAGGAGGAAAAAATGGTAAAAAAAGTTGATCATATTGGAGTAGCAGTGAAAAACTTAGAAGACAGTTTAAAATTCTACCAAGATACTTTAGGATTAGAGTTAGCAGGAGTAGAAGTAGTAGAAGAGCAAAAAGT
>CAYMUD010000366.1:0-1582 GCA_964393495.1 uncultured Clostridia bacterium
AAAATAGATGAAGGATGGTTGGCAGAACAGAAGATGTATGCTTCCACACCGGCGGTTGGAGATGCAACATCAGCAGCTTCAGGAGCAGCGGCGGATGCAACAGCGGCAGCTTCAGGAGCAGCAGCAGATGCAACAGCGGCAGCTTCATCTTGGGAAGCAGCAACATCAGGAGCTGTAGAAGGAGGCGGAGAGGCTGTAGCAAGCAATCTGCCGGGATTCGCTCAATGGATTACTGAACATACACCTTCAGGATACGGTGGAGCATTATTTGAAGAAGTACCTGGATTTATGCAGTGGATTATCGATAATATTGTAGCTCCAAATGCAGTACCTTTCCAAACGGGAATGGTACTAATGGAAATTGCTATAGGATTGGCCCTAATTGTAGGCTTGTTTACATTTATAAGTTCTATAATAAGTGTAGGACTTACTATAGGGATATCTTTAACAGGTATGTCTGATGCTACTATACTTTGGTTTTTCTTCGGTGGAATAGCACTAATAGCAGGATCAGGAAGTACATTTGGATTAGATTACTACATTTTACCGAGATTGAAAAAATGGTGGAAGAATACTAAGTTTGCACGAAAGTCCTACTTATATTTCGACTAAATTGATTAATAAATGCCTTACTGTCTTAAAGGCAGTAAGGCATTTTCATGAATACGATATGGTGATAATATGACAAAAATTTGGGATAATATTCCGGAAATAAAAAATGAATTAAATGAAGTACAGGAAATAATTATTAAAAATTTAAAAACTAAAAACACAAAATCAATTGAAAAAGTTATAGAGCATCTGCTAAAAGCCAATGGTAAGAGAGTAAGAGCTGGACTTTTAATTTTGTCTGCAAAAATTGGAGAATATGATAAAGACAGGATTCTAAATTTAGCAGCTTCAGTAGAAATGATACATCTAGCTACCTTAGTTCATGATGATATAATAGATGATGCAGATACTAGAAGAGGAATAGAGAGTATACAGCATAAATTTGGAAAAGACTCTGCAGTATATACGGGAGATTTTATCTTTGCAAAGGCATATAGACTATTAGCCGGTGACTATGATTTAGAAGAAAACCGCATAACAGACGGCATGGAAAAAGTTTGTCTTGGAGAAGTATTTCAAAACGAAAACAAGTTTAATACAGATATAACCGTTAGAAAATACTTGAGAATTATCTCTGGAAAAACGGCTGCCATGTTTGGTTTGTCTATGTATGCTGGAGCATTTGAATCTAAATTAGGTCATTATAAATCTAGAGTAATAGGATATTCTGGATATTATGCAGGTATGGCATTTCAAATTATTGATGACTGCATGGATTACACTAATTCCCCTGATAAAATGGGTAAAAATACTAGGGTTGATCTTTTTAATGGTATATATACACTACCTATAATATATGCAGTAAAAAATGATGTAGATAACAACATTAAAAATATTTTAAATAAGAAAAATATTAATGAAGACCATGTCCAAAAGATATTACACTATGTTGATGAATATAAGGGTGTAGAACAAGCTATTCAGTTGGCAGAAAAATATACAAAAAAATCAACAGATTTAATTAATAGGA
>CAYMUD010000367.1:0-1566 GCA_964393495.1 uncultured Clostridia bacterium
GGATTGATTAATTCCATGGTCAGAAGGCTCTCCAAATATATTTTCTATATAAGTTGTAGTTTCGCTTTTAGTTTCAAGCTCATTTTTTACTGAATTTTCACCTCTGAACTGATAATCTAAATATTCATCTCTTATCTGGGTAAGTTTATCTATATCTACTCCAGATCCTATTGTAATTTTATTTGAGGTTACACCCTGTCTTGATGAAAAATCCAATCGCTGCCTGGTGTATCCTTCTGTATTTGCGTTTGCTATATTATGACTGGTAACGTCCAGTGCTTTTTGACTGGCTACCAATCCTGTTCTCGCTATTTGAAGAGAATAGAATCCCATAATTTTCTCCTTATTCTTTGATTATATTAATTCGTCAACTAGTTTTGTTTCTCTTTCTATTTTCTTTTCTTTATTGTATTTTTTATCGGTAGTGTTTTTACCTAATATTTTCAAAGATAAATCTATCCAATCTAATCTTGATCTTACAAGCATACTGTTTGAAGAGTTGATTTGGTCTAGCTCTTTCATTGATTTTATAAGGCTTTCCTGTGTTTCTTCCATTTTATCTGCTTCGGACTTATTCAAATACTTTTTAAGCTCAGTCATATTGAAGGAATCTTCCGGAATATCGTATTCTGTACGAATATTTTTGGACATAGATTTCCTTCTGTTTTCTAAGAGGGAGAATTTCATTGTGAGGGCTGATTCTACTTTAACAAGCATGTCTAATTCTTTTACGTCGTTTTTTTCTATGTAGAGTTTCATTTCTTTGGAAACGTCTATGAGAGCACCGTAAATCTTATTCTGGTCGTCTAATATTTCTATTAGCTCGGCAATATTATTTTTCATAACTATACCCATCATATTAGCTTATCCGTAATTGTTTTAGCTATTTCTTCCGGATTCACTTCATATTTCCCTTGGTTAATCTGCTTTTTAAGACTTTCAACCTTTTCTTTTCTCTCTTTAGCATCCATTTCTTTAATCTGCTCAAGAGCTTGGTTGTGCATCTTATAGTTTTCTGAAATATCTATTTTGTCTTCAAAATAGTTTTTGCCCTCTATGTTTTTTTCTTCAAACTTATTTACTTCGTTGTTTATGTTCTTATTGCCCTCTGTTTTCTCGCTATTGTATTTGTTTAAGATATTCGAATATTCTGAAGGTTTGATTTTCATTTTAAAGCCTCCTTATAAAACTTTACTTCCTTAGATTGTTGGATACAGATTCTAATTCATCTGCTGTTTGTATTATTTTTGAGTTAAGTTGAAATATTCTTTGATTTAGTATAAGGTCTGTCATTTCTTCAGCTAGGTCTACGTTAGACATTTCTTTGAATCCCTGTAGAACTGAAGCTCTTTCTGTTATGAAAGGTGCTCCCGATAAATCAGATCTGCCGAATCTTCCTTCTCCGTAGTCTAGAAGCATTGCTGGGTTATTGAAATTAACCATTAACAGTCTCTTTTCTTCCCCTTCTTCTACAGCTTCCTGTAAATCAAAAATTACTTCACCATTTGTCTCAATACTTATATCGTTACTTTCTGCAGAAACTTTAATTTTTTCTTCATTAGAATC
>CAYMUD010000368.1:0-1564 GCA_964393495.1 uncultured Clostridia bacterium
TCTAATCAATTTCTTTTTTAATATCTTTATATACACATACTTTATTTCTTCCTTTTTCTTTTGCTTTATATAGAGCTTCGTCAGCTTCTTTTATGAAGTCTTTTTTGTTTGTATTTTTCTTTGGTAAAGCATTTGAAACTCCTATGCTTATAGTTAAAATACCTAGAGAAGTTTTTCGATTCTCTATTTTTTTATTATATACTGCTTCTTTTATTTTTTTGGCTACAATTTCAGCTTCTTTAATAGATGTATCTTTTAATAGTATTAGAAATTCTTCTCCTCCGTATCTTATCAGTGTATCATCGTCTCTAATTTTTTCATTGATAGTATCTACAACAATTTTTAATATATCATCACCTTTTTGATGTCCATATGTATCATTATATTTTTTGAAGTGGTCTATATCTATCATTAAGGCAGATAATTGTGTATTATTTTTGCTTTCTTTCCAAATTATTTCTAAATATTTTTCGAAATATCTTCTATTATATGCTCCTGTTAAATAGTCAATGGAATTATCCATAGATAATCCTATATTTTCTAATTTTAATTTTTTCTTAGTTTTTATTATACAAAAAATTGATAATGATATTATTAAAGCAAGCATAATGTTTATTACTATTATTTTAATATATTTTCTATTATAATTTAGATTTTCTAATGCAAAATCTTTTTCAGCTGAAATACCTATATACCAATCAATTCCTTCTATTTTTTGTAAAACACCATTTACATTTCTATCATCTATTGTATAGCTTCCACTTATACTCTTTGATGTATTTTGAGCTTTTTCAAAAAAATCAATATATCCCTGAACATCGATATTGTAGACGCTCTTTTCTACTAAAGATTTATCCCCTGTGTGAACTAATATTTCTCCTTCTTCATTTACTATATAGGCATAACCAGTACCATCTAAGAGTTGACTTTTAAGGTACCCATTAATATTGTCTAGAAATATATCTGCAGCCATAACTCCAACTAGAAGATCGTCAATATATAATGGTGAACTTATAGTCACTAATTTTTTTCCTGTTTCTCTATCTACATAAATATCTGAAATAATTGTCTTGTCTTTTGATATGGCATCTATATACCAGCCTCTTTGTCTGGGATCATAATCATCTGGGGGAATCCAATCGCTACCTGTAACAAAGCCTCCATCACTTAATCCAATATATATCTCTGAGATATCTTGGTTGTTAGAATTAATATTCAAAAAAGCATTGTTAGTTTTCATTTTTACTATTTCTTCATATTCTAGGTTATCCAATATATCCTTGGAAGTATCTATTATAACTTTTTTAGTAATTATCCATTTATTAAATTTATCCTTTGTTTCTTCCATTTCAGATATAAGTTGATTTTTCTGGTTTGTATTTGTTTCTTGTATTAATTCATAAGTATTGTATATTCCAAAAAATAAAATTGAAATTATTAATATAATTACTGAAATATTATATTTCAAATGATACCTCCTTTCTTGCAGCTTTGCTTATTTCTTTTAATTATATTATTTATAAGCATTATATT
The DNA here is from genome assembly GCA_964393495.1 of uncultured Clostridia bacterium. Taxonomy (GTDB): domain Bacteria; phylum Bacillota; class Clostridia; order Tissierellales; family Dethiosulfatibacteraceae; genus UBA8670. The sequence continues at coordinate 1,534 of CAYMUD010000368.1, forward strand.
CAACTTGTATTACTGGATTTAAATAAAAAAA
>CAYMUD010000369.1:0-1562 GCA_964393495.1 uncultured Clostridia bacterium
ACTACTTCTTCATCTTCTACTTTTTCAATTATTGATCTTAGGATTATTCCAACTATACTGGACCATAGTATCACACTAACTTCTTGGGTATTTATGGCTTTTATTTCTTTTTTCTCTACAGCTTCATCTAAATACATCTCTAGTTGTTGGATTCCTTTTTGTTTCTTATTGTTTTGAAAAATGCCTGTGTATTTTAAGATGTTTCTACTGCTATTAATCATAATTTCTCTATAAATTTCAGGAATTTCTAAGGCTGCTTTAGCATAGTTTTCAAATTTAAACTTTATTAGCTTTACTATAGTCAAATTCTTTTCTGGTTCTATATTGATTGATTTTATTAGCTTTATATAGCCTTCTTTTAGAATATCTTCAACTATAGCTTCTTTGTTTTGATAATATTGGTAAATATTCCCCGGTGAATATCCTATTTTTTTTGCAATTTTTCTAATTGATAAATTCTCAATGCCTTGTTCTGAAACTATCTCTTTAGCAACGGAAAATATTTCTTCTTTTATGTATTCGTTTTTTTTATCTTTTATTGTTTTTACCATAGTATTTCCTTTCATAACTTATCTTAGTAGTAATTAATATCAAAACTATTTGCTTGAACTATGTACCAGGTAAATTTTTGATCATTTTCAATCCATGCAACATCTATCCTATCTGGAATTAGCAAATCATCTACTTTAGTATAGGTCTTTATTTCTCCAATACATTTTTTTCTTTCCGCACCTTCTGTAAGCTCTTTGTATCTAAGAGCTTCAATCTTTATTAATTGGAAGTCCTCATCAAAAAAGAACTTAGCCCTAGTTTCTATCCCTTTATAGTTTATGGTTGCTTCAGCTATATGATCGGTAACTTTTTCCCAAGACATATAGGACTCTAAAGCTGCAGTAGGATACCAGGGTAGCTCTAATAGATATCGACTTAGTGTTGATTCATTTATTTTTTTATTAGGTTTTTCATTAACTACAGGTATTATGTACCCTACTTTTACCTGCATAGAGCCTTTTCCATCATACATAAAATCCATACCCTTTGTATTGATCAAGGGCATCATAGAAATATCTACCGTCCACAAAAATCCTGGTTCTATAACATTTACTAACTGATAAGCTTTTGGTTTATAGTATTCTTTTTGATCCTGTGATAATTTCATTAATCCTTCTTGATTTAGTGAAATATTTTTAATTCTTTTACTTTTAAATACCCCAACCTTAGTCAACCATTTAGAAACTGAATCCGGTAAATCTTCTTTTTTGATTGTATCATTATTGATATTTAAGTTGCTTGCCAATATTTTTTCTTTGTTTTTTTGAATTTCATTCTGAAAGTTAGCTTTACCTATATTCATAATTATTATAAATACAATTATAATAGCTATAGGTACAATAATTATTATTTTTAATTTCTCCATAAATATCCTCCTTGATTATAGTTCATTTTATTAAACAGTGTTTAATTTATGGCAAAAGTATATAACATAATTAAAACTATTTCAACAATAATTTTAATTATTTTTCTTCCACTCTTATCATTATTTCGTTTCTTCTAAACATAGG
>CAYMUD010000370.1:0-1557 GCA_964393495.1 uncultured Clostridia bacterium
TAGCTATAAATGTCCCTACAAATGGAGCCCATGCTATCCACCATGCCCAGTAAAAAATAGTCCACCAACCGTACCATGGGTCATTACCTATGGCAAAACTATCTGCTATAACTCCTCCTAAATATAATCCAACAGAATTACTTAAATTATTTAAAATTTCAACTGATGGACCTACAAGAAATGCAACAACCATTAATACTGCACATAAAGTAATATTCATATCTGATACAAGTTTAATACCTTTTTCGATACCCATAACAGCTGTTAAAACAAATAAAAATGTGATAATGGCAATAATAGCTAATTGAATACCCTGATTCATAGGTAAACCAATTAATCCATTAAGACCACCATTAATTTGCATTGTTGCCATTCCAAGTGATGATGCTACACCAACAACTGTAGCAAAAATTGCTAGGATATCAATTGTCTTACCGATAGGACCTTTTACTCTTTCTTCTCCTATTAGTGGAATAAATATGCTGCTAATAAGACCTGACTTCTTTCTTCTAAACTGCATATAGGCTAAAGCCAATGCTAAAACTGCATAAGCTGCCCAAGGATGTAATCCCCAGTGTAAAAATGATTTTTTAAAAGCAAAGTCAGCTGCTGCTACTGATCCAGGCTCAATACCGCCAAGTGGTGCACTAAAGTGGAATAATGGTTCTGCCACACCGAAAAATATCAGTCCTACACCCATTCCTGCACTAAAAAGCATTCCGAACCATGAAAGCAAACTATATTCTGGTTCATCATCTGGGTCACCTAGTTTAATCTTACCGTACTTACTAAATAACATAGCTAGTGAAAAAACTACGAATGACGACATTGTCAATACATAAAACCACCCTAAATTTCCTACTATAAAATTGAAAGCTGAACTCATTGCAGCTCCATAAGCTTCTGGCATTATACCACCTATACCAACTATAATTACCACTATAATCAAAGAAATTGTAAATACTGGATTCCAAAATTTTTCTTTATTCATGTTTTCTCCTTCTTAATATATTTTTCCCTTATACTTATGTAAAATATATTTTGTTATTAAGGGGTTATTAATAACTACTATTTTAAAAAAATATGCTAAAATATATCTTCTAATTATTTAAGTAGATATATTCAAGGCTTTTAAACTTCAAAAACTGTTTGATCTTCTATTTCAGTGGCTAATGCATCTAATGCTACACCTACTCTATGGTATCTCAGTTTCCACTGCTCTTCCTTAGGGGTTTGTGGATCTCCTAGAGGATAAGGTATTGAAATTGTTGGAACCATACGATTTGCACCAACCGTTTTAGCTACTGGAATCAAGTTTGCCATCTGTACTACTGTAATACCTGCTTTTTCTATTTCTTTTACCATTGTTGCACCGCAACGTGTACAGGTACCTCAGCAGGAGGTTAAGATAACAGCATCCACACCATCATTTCTTAAGTAGTCAATAACCTCTAAAGCCATTCTCTTTGCTTCTCCTTCTGCAGTTCCTGTTCCTACAGTAGCATAATAATAATCATGAATACTTCCTATTTTTCCTTCTTTTTCATAAGCTCTAAG
>CAYMUD010000371.1:0-1543 GCA_964393495.1 uncultured Clostridia bacterium
ATATACTTAGCTTTAGGTAGTCAAAAAGTTGACTACCTATTTTTTATTATATATAATCAATTGCCGGGGACGTGATTATATTATAGTGGAGGTGGAAATGAGAAAAGAAATAGATTTAAAAATAAAAGCAAACTATCATAATTTATATAAAGAAAGAAAATTTCCTCTTGTTTTTGAAAAAGGCGTAGAAAACAGCTGGAAGCTTGAAGAAGAAGGGAGTATTATCAATTTATTAGATGGGGAAGATAAGTTTGTAGGTAGAGGATACTACGGAAATCAAAACAAAGGAATAGGTTGGATACTTACATATAAAGAAAAAGAAAAAATTGATAGTAATTTCTTTCAAAAAAAATTGATCACAGCATTAAATAAAAGAAAAAAGTTTTTTTACAAAGATGATACAACTTGCTTTAGAATTCTAAATTCTATAGGAGATGGTATCGGTGGTTTAACTATAGATTATTACGATGACTATTTTCTTTTTAATTGGTATAGCGAAGGAATATATTCCTTTAAAGAAGAAATATATAGCAAATTTAAAAATCTAGTTTATTATAAAGGAATATATCAGAAAAAAAGATTTGACCAAAAAGGAAAGTATATTGAAGATGACGACTTTGTAATGGGAGAAAGAGGACAATTTCCAATTACCGTGAAAGAAAACAAGGTAAAAATATCTGTGGATTTAAATGACGGTCCTATGGTGGGTTTTTTTCTAGATCAGAGAGATACTCGCAAAGCCTTAATGGAAAAATATGCAAAGGGTAAAAATGTACTAAATACCTTTTCTTATACTGGAGTATTTTCGATTTTTTCAGCTTTAGGCAATGCAAAGTCAACAATTAGTGTTGACCTTGCAAACAGAAGTCTAGAAAAGACTTTAGAACAGTTTAAACTCAATAACTTAAACCTTGAAGATAATAAAATTATAGTAGAAGATATATTTGAATATTTTACTTTTGCAGAAAAAAAAGAGATGAAGTACAGTCTAATAATTTTAGATCCTCCCAGTTTTGCAAAATCAAAAAACTATATATTTAAAGCTGATAAAAACTACAAAGATATAATTAAAAAAAGCATAAAAATATTAGAAGATGGTGGATTAATTCTAGCCTCAACAAATCTTGAAAAAATGAGTATGGAAAAATTTATTTCTCAAGTAAAAGAAGGAGTAGAAGAAGAGGGTAAAATTTTTAAAGTAGTAGAAAAATTTAGGCTTCCTGAAGATTTTAAAGTAAATGAAAGGTATTCCGAAGGGAATTACTTAAAAATATTGATGATAAAGATAAACAGCTAAATGATTATATTTAGCTGTTTATCTTTTATAAAATCATTAAATGTATAGAATGATGTTAAATTGGATATAATTAAAATAAGAGATAAAAAATCGATAGGAGGATTAATATGACGCTAAAAGAACTAAGTTATAAACAATTAAAAAACTACTGTTCTGATGAGTGTACTGAATTTGAAACTACAGCAGATTTGAAACCATTAGAAGGTATAATCGGTCAAGATAGAGCAACTAAAGCTATAGATTTTG
>CAYMUD010000372.1:0-1540 GCA_964393495.1 uncultured Clostridia bacterium
TTACGATAGGAATATATATAAGGTAACATTTGAAGATTTTGATGGCAGTATTATTGATACTCAGCAGGTGAAATACGGAGGAAATGCAACTGCACCATCTTTATCTCAAAAAGAAGGATATGAATTTTTAAAATGGGACTCAGATTTCACTAATATCCATGAAAATTTAAAGATTAAATCTCTATGGAAAGCTAAAGATGACGTATTATATCAAGTAAATCATTATACTGAAAATTTAGACGGTAATTATATATTAGACCGAACAGAAAATCTTGCAGGTACTACTAATACTACTGTTTCTGCTGCAGCCCTTTCACTAGATGGATTTACTTTTAATGAAAAAGACAGTACTAGCTCGGGTACTATAGATGCTGAAGGTTCTCTAGAGTTAAAGTTATATTACGATAGGAATATATATAAGGTAACATTTGAAGATTTTGATGGCAGTATTATTGATACTCAGCAGGTGAAATACGGAGGAAATGCTATACCACCTGCAAATCCTTATCGATCTGGATATAAATTTGAAGATTGGAATGGAAATTATGAAAATATAATAAAAGACACAAGCATTGTATCTAAATATATAAGAAGAAAATCTAAACCTGTTACAAAAAATACTCAAGAAGAAGATAATAAAGACGAAATTTTAAAAATTGAAGTGCCTTCAGTAGATGGACACTGGTCAGAAGAAGCTGTTGAAGAGCTTGTTTCGAGAAAGATAATAGTTAGTCACGATAATTTTCAACCGGAAGAATATATAAGCAGAGTAGAGTTTGCCGATTATATAACTAGAGCTTTGAATTTATACAAAACTAACAATACTTATGAAATAAATTTTATTGATATCAATGATAAATACTTATTTTCAGACTCTATAAAATCTGCAATGGAGCACGGAATAATCAAGGGTTATGAAGATAAAACTTTTAGACCAGATCAAAGAATTACTAGGCAAGAAGCTATGGTAATGTATGCTAGGGCTCTAAAGGTATTAGCAATTAACTTTTCAGATTTCAAAAATATTGAAATATATAAAGATTTTTCTAAAATAGAAAATTGGGCCTTTGATGAAGTTCAAATAGTAATATCCGCTGGGGGTTTTAACGGTACAGATAAGAACACCTTGTCTCCTCTTTCTACCTTTAAATATTCGGAAGCAGCTGAATCCATAAGAAATCTATTATATATAGAATAAAAGCAATAGTATATTTGTATAATATAACAAATATATGGTATATATATGAATAGTAAATAAAGAAGGTGATTTTTATGAAAATAGGAAAAATTATAGCTTGGGTATGCCTATTAGCTATGACAGCAGGTTTAATGAATGGATTTATAAATGGAGATTTCTTTAAAGATGGTGGAGAGCTTTTATCTAATCCTTGGGGAGTAATGTCTTTAATAGATCTTTATGTTGGATTCACTCTTTTTTCAATGTGGATTGCATTTAGAGAAAAAAGTAAAATTTCGTCAATAATTTGGATAATATTAATGATGATTTTAGGATTTTTTACAGCATCTCTTTATATTCTTA
>CAYMUD010000373.1:0-1534 GCA_964393495.1 uncultured Clostridia bacterium
TCTTCTGCATCCTCATATAAATCTTCAGCCACATCCTGAGCTTCCTCAATAAAGTCTTCTGCATCCTCTGAAAGTTCATCGATGTAATCTTCTGCATCTTCTACTAATTCTTCACCATAATCCTGTGCATCTTCAATAAAATCTTCAGCTTCTTCTGCCATATCTTCTAGAAGTTCTTCCCCTTCTTCATATAAGTCTTCAACATATTCTTCCCCACTATCTATCAGATCTTCTAAATCTTCTGCTGCTTCACCGCTCTGTATATAATCTTGAAGGTCTATAATAGGTGCCGTAAATATACCAACAACTCCTCCTACCGCAGAACCTATAGCTGAAGGAAGTCCTATAGTAACTGCTGTAAATGCTCCAGGACTTGTTATCCATGGAATAAAACCTCCGGCTTCAGCAACTCCACCATCATCTCCATAAGCTTTCAGTGTAAATATAATGCCTAAATTTAATCCAACAAGCCCAAATAAAATAACATTGGCAGCCACCTTGTTTGATTTCTTGAATTTTTTAAAAAACACTAAAAACAATGCCAAAATACATACCCCAAAAACACTGTAGGGTTTAGCAGGAAGATATATAAATAAAAGCATAGATGCTATAACTGCAAGCTGGTAAGCATCGAAGTAACTATCTTTGAAGTTACTTTTTTTCTTGAATATTCTACTATAATCATTATATCCAACCCTTAAAAAAAGATAAGTCAAACTATGTCTAAATGTAATAATTGCCAGTAAAGCACCTATTATAAGAGTAAAGGATAAGACTGAATTTTTAATTAAGTACTGTCCTAATAAGAGAAAAACTGCAGTTGCTACACTAAAAAAGCTTAAAAACCCTCCAGATTTTCCAAATGCTGATTTTCCAACTCTTACAGGTCCTTTAAATAACCCTTTGAAAAACTCAACAAATCCAATCATTCTTATTTTCATAATTATCGACGTTACAAGATAAAGGGCTATAGACCAAAAAGCAGTTCCTCTAACCTTATTTCCTGGTAAAGTAAGTATTTTATCAAGTATAGGATTTGTACCAGGCCAATAGCCTCCATTTGGATATATTACTAAATACGTATGAACCAAAAATGAAATAACTCCAATTACAGCAAAGTAAATAAGCATCCTAGGTATATTCGTGAACATTCCCTTAATTATAATAAATATAAGATGCAGTAAATTTTTAGGAGCTTGAGGTTTTACTTCCTTTTTCCCTTTTTTTTCTTTAGTTTTTTTAGGTTTAACTGGTTTTTCTTTTTTATTTTTTCTTTTTTTCATTGTTACCCTCCTTTCAAATTATCAGTTTAATAATTCATCAGCTTCTACCACCGATACCCCGCTTCTAGTTCCAAGCCAAACTTTTCCGTCTTTCCTGAAGAGTATTGATTTTACTTCATTGTGTACTAGGCCCTTTTTCTCATTAAAGTTATAGATATTTTCAGATTTAATTATGCTTAAGCCGTTGTACTCTGTACCAATCCAAAGTTCATCTTCTCTATAACCTATGCTTCTGGCCTTACTTCCAAAAT
>CAYMUD010000374.1:0-1527 GCA_964393495.1 uncultured Clostridia bacterium
TCCTATTAATTAAATCTGTTGATTTTTTTGTATATTTTTCTGCCAACTGAATAGCCTGTTCTACACCCTTATATTCATCAACATAGTGTAGTATCTTTTTGACATGGTCTTCATTAATGTTTTTCTTATTTAAAATATTTTTAATGTTGTTATCTGTATCATTTTTTACTGCATATATTATAGGTAATGTATATATACCATTAAAAAGATCAACCCTAGTATTTTTACCCATTTTATCAAGGGAATTAGTGTAATCCATGCAGTCATCTATAATTTGAAATGCCATACCTGCATAATATCCAGAGTATCCTATTAATCTTGATTTATAATGACCTAATTTAGATTCAAATGCTCCAGCATACATAGACAAACCAAACATGGCAGCCGTTTTTCCAGAGATAATTCTCAAGTATTTTCTAACGGTTATATCTGTATTAAACTTGTTTTCGTTTTGAAATACTTCTCCAAGACAAACTTTTTCCATGCCGTCTGTTATGCGGTTTTCTTCTAAATCATAGTCACCGGCTAATAGTCTATATGCCTTTGCAAAGATAAAATCTCCCGTATATACTGCAGAGTCTTTTCCAAATTTATGCTGTATACTCTCTATTCCTCTTCTAGTATCTGCATCATCTATTATATCATCATGAACTAAGGTAGCTAGATGTATCATTTCTACTGAAGCTGCTAAATTTAGAATCCTGTCTTTATCATATTCTCCAATTTTTGCAGACAAAATTAAAAGTCCAGCTCTTACTCTCTTACCATTGGCTTTTAGCAGATGCTCTATAACTTTTTCAATTGATTTTGTGTTTTTAGTTTTTAAATTTTTAATAATTATTTCCTGTACTTCATTTAATTCATTTTTTATTTCCGGAATATTATCCCAAATTTTTGTCATATTATCACCATATCGTATTCATGAAAATGCCTTACTGCCTTTAAGACAGTAAGGCATTTATTAATCAATTTAGTCGAAATATAAGTAGGACTTTCGTGCAAACTTAGTATTCTTCCACCATTTTTTCAATCTCGGTAAAATGTAGTAATCTAATCCAAATGTACTTCCTGATCCTGCTATTAGTGCTATTCCACCGAAGAAAAACCAAAGTATAGTAGCATCAGACATACCTGTTAAAGATATCCCTATAGTAAGTCCTACACTTATTATAGAACTTATAAATGTAAACAAGCCTACAATTAGGGCCAATCCTATAGCAATTTCCATTAGTACCATTCCCGTTTGGAAAGGTACTGCATTTGGAGCTACAATATTATCGATAATCCACTGCATAAATCCAGGTACTTCTTCAAATAATGCTCCACCGTATCCTGAAGGTGTATGTTCAGTAATCCATTGAGCGAATCCCGGCAGATTGCTTGCTACAGCCTCTCCGCCTCCTTCTACAGCTCCTGATGTTGCTGCTTCCCAAGATGAAGCTGCCGCTGTTGCATCTGCTGCTGCTCCTGAAGCTGCCGCTGTTGCATCCGCCGCTGCTCCTGAAGCTGCTGATGTTGCATCTCCAG
>CAYMUD010000375.1:0-1519 GCA_964393495.1 uncultured Clostridia bacterium
AAATAGACAAAAAAAGAAAAAGAATAGCTTTATCAATGATACTTTAAAGAAATGCGGAACATTGTATAATTAAATGCACGGATAGATAAAAAAATAGACACATACCCTGTACCTCCTATATAATGTTAAGCACCACACAAAACATTGGAGGGGTACAGAATATGTGTCAAAAACATTATACCATAGATAGACAAAAAGGTGAACATCTAAATTTAGAGGACAGATTTGTAATAGCGCATTTATACAATCAACAAGATAAAAATTATAGTGAGATAGCCCGTGAAATAAACTCACACAGGACAACTATAAGCCGAGAGATAAAAAAGGGATTAACTACATTCAAAAATTCTGACTGGTCAGATAGGAAAGTGTATGTGCCTGAATTAGCTCAGGAAACATATGATACGAATGCAACATCGAAAGGCCCTAAATTGAAGATAGGTAAAGACTTTGATGTAGCGGAATATATTGAAACAAAGATAAAAGAAAAATATTCCCCAGAAGTAATAGCACATAAAATAAGTAAGAATGATAAATTTAAGATAAATATTCACTGGAAAACGATATACAATTATATAGATAAGGGAGTTTTGTTGGTAGACAGAGATGATTTAGTATATGGGGAGTATAAGAAAAGAAAGGACAAGAAAAAAGAAAGTAAAAGGACCAAAAATTATAAAGTAAATAGAACTATTAGAGATCGTCCAGAGGCTGCAGACAACAGAGTAGAGATAGGGCACTGGGAGATGGATTTAGTAGAAGGTAAAAAGGGTAAAGGTGAACCTTTCTTGCTTGTATTAAGTGAAAGGGCAGCTAGAAAGGAAATAATTGAGCTAATACCTGATAAGACTACAAAATCTGTTACACAGGGTTTAGATCGAATAGAAAGACGTTTTGGGGTTGTTAATTTCCGAAAGATATTTAAAACTATAACAACAGACAATGGATCAGAATTCAAGGACTATGAAGGTGTTGAACAGTCTTTTACAGAAAGCAGTATTCCCAGAACTAGCCAATATTACTGTGATGCCTACTGTAGTTGGCAGCGTGGAACAAATGAGAATATCAATAAAATGATAAGAAGATTTTTACCTAAAGGCTCAAGCTTTAAAGGATTAACACGAAATGCGGTTAAAAGAATACAGAAATTCATAAACAATTATCCTAGAAAAATATTTAACTTTAAAACTGCCAATGAAATTTTCAAAAGAAGAACATGTCAAACTTAACAAAATATAGTAGGTGCAAAAAAGTTTGAAAAAACCGTGCATTTAAACTTGCAAGTTATAGGCAGAGCGAGTATGATAACAATATTTGTAAAATAAAATTTCTTATGTTAAACTAGTAATAAATAAACGCAGATAATAAAAATCCGAGTAAAAGGAAGTGATAGAATTATAATAGAAATAGAAGAGGTTGATAAATTATGAAAACTTCAAAAAAAACTGATTATGCAATTCATGCATTGATGATATTAGCTAAACGACCTAATCAAGATCTATCAGTTGAAGAAATTGCT
>CAYMUD010000376.1:0-1518 GCA_964393495.1 uncultured Clostridia bacterium
TACTTTTCCCCTTGTTTAGGTGGTCTTGTAATACCGCTTATTTTATCTCCCGTCTTCATATGAAATCTTCTAATTTGAGATGGTGATATGTAAACATCATCATCTGAAGAAAGGTAGTTATGTCTCCTTAAAAATCCATATCCATCGCTATGAGTTTCTAAAATGCCGGATACTTGAGATATATCATCACTATTATCTATTTCATCTGATAATCTATCAGGTAAATCTTTTTTGTGTTTTTCTTTTTCATCTTCAATTTTAATATTTTCAAGCTTATTTACAATTTGATCTACAAGCTCTGCTTTTTTGTATTTACTTATGTTTTTTATATCTTTTTCTTTTGCCAATTCTCTTAATTCTGTTAATTTCATTTTTGAAAGTTCCTTAAGATTCAAATCTACACCTCCGAGTGTTTTTAACATAAAAAAATCCACAGAAATATCCCTTTTTTACTTTATTTTACTTTTGGGTTTTCTAACAAATAGGATTGTTTTAGGTAAGTCTTATTGATAGGTAAAGTAATCATATCATTTACTTTCTTTTCAGTCAATTAAAATGGAGTAATTTCTTTTAATTCTAAATACCGTTGTATTTTAAATTATATTATAATATAATTATTTTACAAAAGCAAATGATTCATTTTTAAATAAATTAGGAGGTAATATAATGTTAGTAACAGGTAAAGAATTATTAGATAAGGCCCACAAGGAAGGTTATGCAGTAGGAGCCTTTAATGTGAATACAATGGAACAATGTCAAGCAATCATAACTGCGGCAGAAGAAACAAGATCCCCTGTAATAATACAAGCCAGTCAAGGTGGATTAAAGTATGCTGGAGTTAAAATGATATCCGCTATGGTAAAAGCTTTAGCAGAAGATACGGACATTCCCATAGCACTTCACTTAGATCATGGTACTGATTTTAAACAAATAATGCTTTGTTTAAGGCATGGGTTTACTTCTGTAATGATCGACGCTTCTAAGCTGCCACTTCAAGGTAATATAGATACTACTAAAAAAGTTTGTGAAATAGCTCACGCAGTAGGAGTTTCCGTAGAAGCTGAAATAGGAAAAATAGGCGGTACAGAAGATGATGTAACCGTAACAGAGAGAGAAGCAACTTTTACAGACCCTGATGAAGCAGAGAAATTAGTTAACGAAACTGGAGTAGACTCTTTAGCAATTGCAATTGGTACAGCTCACGGTCCTTATAAGGGGGAACCAAAGTTGGATTTTGTTAGACTTAAAAAAATCAAAAAGAAACTTAATATGCCTATAGTACTACACGGTTCTTCTGGAGTACCTGAAGATAGTATAAGAAAAGCTGTCTCTCTAGGAGTTAATAAGATAAATATTGATACTGATATAAGATTATCCTTTAATGCAGCTGTTAGGGATTTTATTGGGAAAAGCGATGCTTACGACCCTAGAAAAATAATAACTCCTGCTAGAGATGCTATGAAAGAAACCATTAAGACAAAGATGATAATGTTTGGTTCGGCAGGTAAAGCTTAAATA
>CAYMUD010000377.1:0-1503 GCA_964393495.1 uncultured Clostridia bacterium
AAATGTTAAAAGATTTTGGATACATAGAATAGGAGGAATAAATAATGGCTAGTGTTATATACCCTAAGTGTAAAGAAAACTTATGGAAAGCAAATATAGATTTAGATACTGACACAGTTAAAGTTGCTTTAGTGGATACTGGAACTTATAGTTATAGTGTTACACACGAAGCATATGATGATTTAAGTGGGGTAGTTGGTACACCAGTTGAATTAACAAACGTAGTTGTTTCAAATGGATCAATAGCAGGAGATGATATAACTTTTTCAAGTGTTACTGGGAACACAGTTGAAACAGTAATATTGTATGTTGATAGTGGAACACCATCTACAAGTTATCTTATAGCTTACATAGACGATATAACTAATTCACCTATAATACCCAATGGTGGAGATTTAACAATAGAATGGGACGACAGTAGTAATATAGTAGTTTTATAGGGGTGATTTTATGCACATATTAACTCAATACGATTCGTTTGAAACTGCTAACAACGAAGAATTTTTAACTGTTAATGACATACCATTTAACTCATTAGGCACAATCCATGAATTTGATGAAGTTGTTAATTCAAACAGTTTTACTTCTATTATATTTGATTTTGGAGAACTTATTTCTGTAGTTGGCAGTGCAATAGACTCTAGTAATTTATTTTCTGGTCTAACGTGGATACCCGGAGCTTATACAGAAATTGTTAATAGCTTTATAAATATTAATAAATTTAGTAAATTAAATATAAATGAATTTATAGGTTTGTGGAAAATAAGTCAGGAATTGTTGCCAAGCATTTGGACTGACGAAAGTGATACAAGTACAATATGGACTAATTATTCTGACACAACTACAACTTGGACTGATGAAACTTAGGAGGTGGTTTAATGTTAGTTAGTGAACTAATTACATGGTGTAACAAGATATACGAACCAGATGAAACAAGCGATTTTGAAATAACTGACAGTACATGGATATTATTTTTCAATGAATGTTTAAATAATATAAGACCTTATACAAATAAATACGTAAAGGCTTTTACTGACTTAGTAGAAGGAACGGAACAATACTCATTACCTTCTAATTTAGATGTTTTAAACGAGTTATATATATGTGAAAATACAGATTCAGATGACCCAGTATATAAGGAAATGAGAAGGGTTAAGGAAGAAACTATATTAGGTTATGGAGAATACTATCTATGGAATAAGACGGTTACAATAGCAGACCCAGAGAAAGATGTATCAGAAGGTTTAAAGATTTATTATTACAGTAAAGCAAGTGATATAGAGGAAACTACTGAAGATGTGCCAATAGATGACCCTTACATACTAGGGTACTATGCACTATCGAGAGTAGAATTAGCAGACAGAAACACAGATGATTATGCAGTACATAAATCAGAATACGAAGATAGATTATATACAATGAAATCTAAAATAGGTTACGATATAAACGAAATGGAGAGTGGTTGGTAAAATGGAAGTATTAAGAGTAAACAACTTCAAAGGA
>CAYMUD010000378.1:0-1498 GCA_964393495.1 uncultured Clostridia bacterium
CAAGTCCTGATACTAATGCTCCTAGTCCGAAGAATAAGTCTGTTGGTGCTACTCCGGTATCCGGTAAATCTAATGGAACTGGCAGTTCAACCCATACGATATCTTCATCTTGAACCGTTCCTGTTTGAGTACTTGTAGCTGTAGCTATGTTTTTAAATTCTCCAGGTTTTTTTGCTTCTACATTTACTGTAAATTCTTCTGAATCTCCTGGTGCTAATTCATCAATTACAGCTTCAAAGTCTTTTACCATTTTATCTTCTACTAAGATGTTTTCGATTATTTCATCTCCGGTGTTTGTTACTACTATGGTAAATTGAACCATATCACCAAAGTATATTGGATTTCCATCATCTACTGCTGTCTTAGTTATTGTCATTAAGTATTCTGGAACTCCTTCTGGAACTCCTTCTACTGTTACTGTTTCATCATCTTCTTCTGTTCCTGCTCTGTCATCTTCTGCAGTAGCTATATTTGTAAGGTCTCCTATATCTTCTTCCTGTGCTACATAGGTGGTTATAAATTCTCTACTAGCTCCTGGATTCAAGAAATCTATTGTTTCACTTAATCCTGTCATATCATCTGTCACTAGTATTTCTCTAAGAGTACTGTTGCCGGTATTTCTTACAGTAATTGTGTATTCTATAGTATCTCCTACTTCGTAGAAGTTTCCATCTGCTACTTTATCTATTTTCATTTTGTAAGTATTTCTAGTTATATTTCTGTTATAGTCATTTGTAAATTCTACTGTTTCATTTCCTTCTCCCAATTCTACTTGTACATCATTATCTGTTGTCAATTTATATGGGGATGGATCTAGTTCTGTAACTGTGTATACCCCAGGATTTAGTAATACTGAAATTCCATCTGTATCTCCTGTTGCTGTTACCGTATCTACCAATCCTTCTTTTATATCTCTTATTTCAAATTCAAACTCATCATCTTCATCTGATCTATTTCCAGTTACTGTTTTGTCTACTATGATTCTGTACTGTGGTTCTTGTTCGTCACTAACTACAACTGTAGCATTATCTGATACTTCTAATGAGAATTCTCCTACTATATAGTATTGTTCGTCGTATTCCATATTGTTTGGACTAACAGAGTATAATCCTTCTCCTTCTACAATATAAACTTCCGATGTTGCTACTGCTGTATTTACTATTGTTCCGGTTTCACTGTATGTTGTTGTTTCAATAAATGTTTTGGTTTCTCCCATATCTAGTGAGAAGGTTTCTGAAAAATCAAGTTGTTCATCTAAAAGTACTACTTCAGGTAAATTGAATCCTCCTGTATTTGTTACTTTAATTGTATAAGTTACTTCATCTCCTACCATCACTGATGAATCATCTACAGTCTTTTCAATTTCTATAGATGGCTCTTGGTAGTTTGTGAATGTTAAATCTTCATCTTGGTCTTCTAATACTACCATCGTATCTTGTTGGAATATGAATCCCTCCATATTAGGATCTTCAAGTATCCAGTATGTTCCTGGTTCTAA
>CAYMUD010000379.1:0-1497 GCA_964393495.1 uncultured Clostridia bacterium
TCGCATATTTTCCTAAGAAAAGTATTGTTCCAGTATCTTCTTCTGCTATAAAAAAGACAAAAGGCTTATTTGCTATGAAGTTTTTCTCTTCAGGCATAGCACTTTCTACCATTTCTACAACAGTTACTGCTGCAGCTTCACTTCCCTGCTCATTTACTTCAACTACTGCTTTATGAAGTACTCTACTTATAAATATACCATCTCTGATATTCGAAAAGTCTGCTTCTGATGAAAAAGCTGTTGGCATTCCCATATTTTTTAAGGATTTACTTATTTCTTTTATACCGTATTCTAATTTAAATCTTGGTATTTGAATTAAGAAATCTTCTTGTTCATCTACACTGTTTTTAATTTCATCTAATTTTTCTTTATCTAATGTATCAATCAAGTCGTTTATGGTGCCTTCTGTTGGCAAAACAAAGTACATTGATACTTTTTCATTTCCGTAAGGAAGTTTTACCGTCTTATAGTCTTCACCTTCACCGTATAGACTTTCCCTTTGGCTAGTCATCATTTTTACTTCCTGTTCATTTCCATTTATATCTGTAAATAAACCGTCGTAGGTTTTTTCTTCCTCAAATTCGTATTTCCATGTACCTTTAAAGTATACTGCATTGATTAGGTACATTACTACATCTCCTGGTAGAGGTGCATTAAGCATCTTTTCTATTTTACCCTTTGTTGATTCCTCTATCCATCCGTTTATTATGTCTACAGTGTCAGGATTTGAAAAATTTACTTCTTCAACTTTTGCATCAAATACATCGGTATTTGTAGATAAAAACTCTTCATTTATTGCTTCTCCTTCTCTGTACCATATAGAGTTGCTGATATCTATTTCCACATCCTCATCTAAATTTGATAAATAAGGTATTAGGTTTTTATAAGTATTATTAACTTCTTCAATATCTATATCCCTATACCTTAAAGCTTTTTCCATTTCTTCTTTTGTTTGACCTACTGCTCCGTTATAGGTCATAGTAAGAGCTGTTGATATGCTGAATGGAGAAATAAACACATTATTTTCCAAGTCCTTGCTATTTAGTTCTTTGAATATATCTACTGCAAATTCCAAATTACTGTCCGTAACACCTTCGCTAATTTCTTCTTCGTTGATTTCAACTTCCTGTTCCTGTGTTGTACAAGCTCCTAGATTAAATACCAGTACACCTATCAAAATCACTGCGAAAATCTTTTTCATTTGAATCGCCTCCTACTTACTTAGACAAATTAGAGTGAGCATTTGTTCCATTAATTACTTTTTTTTAATATTTTTCAACTTCAACAAGATTTGTATGCTGAGGATTTCCTTTGGCTAGAGGGGTAGGATGCTGTTTTGTAAGTACGTTGATGTTTGATCCTTTATCCAGTCCTTTTTCATCAGGTTTATACCAACCTCCCTGAGGCATGGCAGCTACACCTTTCATAATTTTATCAGTTATTCTTGCTTCTATGACAAGTTCTCCTCTATTGTTAAATACTTTTACCTTTTCTCCA
>CAYMUD010000380.1:0-1495 GCA_964393495.1 uncultured Clostridia bacterium
AAAGGATGAAATTATATGGATTTCCCCACAAAACCCTCGTTTAATTGCTGGTATTATAGCTATAATAATAGCTTGGAAAACTAAAAAACTTTTGTTAACTATAGCTATAGGAATGGCTCTATTTTGGTTAATTAGCTTTATATAGAAAATGGTTTTATTATTTAGTTTAGAATTTAATTTTTGGTAAGCTTAATTTGTATATATTAGAGAAGAATCTTATTATAACAATAATAATTACGGTAATAATCATAGCTAAACTTGTGTGTATATAGGTTCTTAAAATAAAAAAGACCAGTGCACCGAACATAGATGCAAGGGCATATATATGTCTAACAAAGACTGATGGAATTCTCATAGTAAAGACATCTCTCATAATTCCTCCGCCTACACCGGTAATAGCACCTACAAATAATACAAGGAAAATATTATTGCCGTATCCGCTACTTATAGCTACAGATACACCACTAACTGTAAATACGCCTAATCCTACAGCATCGGATAAATTAATTAATATCTCTAAAAATCGTATAGGCTTAGTAACTAGAGGAGAATTGATTTTTCTTAAACGTAATCCAAATAGAAAAAATGTAACTGTAATTAAAACCACTATTAAATAAATAGGTTCTCTAAATACAGATGGTGGAGTTATACCTAAAGTAATATCTCTAATTGCTCCACCAGCTGTAGCAGTTACAATTGCTATTATAGTAATACCCAATATATCCATTTCTTTTTTTACACCTGCAAGGGTACCAGAAACAGCAAAGGCAATAGTTCCTAATATTTCTAAAATAAACATTGTTGTATTAATTCCCATATCTTCTCCTAAAAAGTATAATTATTTATATTACTACTTTAGTAAAGAGCAAAAAGTATATCAAGAAATTTTTTGCTTTGTTTTTTTAGTTTTAAGAATAAAAATTCCCATAAAAGATAGTATAATTGACAATAATGGATTAATTATATTTAAAAATGCATATCGACCGTATTCAACAACTGGAACTCCTAAAGTAGAGGCCATAAATGCACCTGCTGTTGTCCAAGGTATTAGTGCTCCAGTTAATGTGCCACCTTCCTCTAAAAGACGGCTAAGCATTTCAGGTCTCAGGTCCCTTTCTTTAAATGCTTCTTTATATAGAGTTCCATTTAGAATTATTCCAAGATAGATTTCACCCATAGAGGCATTTCCCAATAGTGTAGTTCCGATTACTAAAGTAACTAAACTCCCAACATTTTTTACTTTTGAAAGTATCCCTTTTATCAGAACTTTTAAATAGCCTACAAGTTCTAATACTCCACCAAGACACAAAGCAATAAAAGAAAGAGAAAAAGTCCACATCATATTTTGAATACCGCCACGAACTAGTAGATTATCAACAAGAGCTATGCCTGTTTGATTAGTATATCCGTAATTTATAGCAGTTAGAGCTTCACCGATATTTATTCCTTGGAATATAATAGCAACAATAACTCCAGATAGAGTTCCAATAATCAT
>CAYMUD010000381.1:0-1494 GCA_964393495.1 uncultured Clostridia bacterium
TTTTTGTCATCCTCGGGAGTTAAAGATCCCTCGAAAGTAAGTTTATAAGCTATTCTCGGGATGACTTCCATCGGTCAACAATCTATTTGCTATCGCTTTACCATCGTTCTAAAGTCCTAAATAAGCTTTTTTAACGATATCAGATTCCAAAAGCTCTTTTCCACTACCTTCTACAGCTAATCGTCCATTTTGCAAAACGTATCCTCGATCAGCTATTTCTAAAGCTTCCTGTACTTTCTGCTCTACCAAAAGCACAGTAACTCTTTCCTTTATTATTTCCAGTGTATCCATTACTTTTTCAACCAAGACCGGGGCCAATCCCAAAGACATTTCGTCAATCATAAGTATTTTAGGATCAGACATTAATCCTCTAGCTATAGCCAACATTTGCTGCTCGCCACCGCTTAGGGTTTCGGCCTTCTGCATAGCTCTTTCTTCCAGTCTTGGAAAAAGCTCATAGATATCTTTTAAGAGCTGCTGTTTTTTTGATTCATCTCTTATTACATATGCACCTAGGAGCAAATTATCTTTAATAGTCATCTTTCCGAAAACCTGTCTTCCTTCTGGAACCTGAGCTATTCCCTTTTCTAAAATTTTATATGCCGGCAGGCTATCAATTCTTTCACCCATAAAAGTAATTTCTCCAGATGTTGGTCGCAGTAATCCAGATATAGTTTTAATTAGTGTTGATTTTCCAGCACCATTTGAACCTAATATTGAAACTACTTCTCCCTTATTAACTTCACAGGAAAAATCAAAGATTACGGGTACATTACCATATCCAACCTTAAGATTTTTTATTTTTAGCATGATATTTCCCTCCCAGATAAGCTTTTATGACTTCGTCGTCGTTTGCAACCTCTTTCGGATTGCCTTCTGCTATTTTCTTACCTGCACTTAATACTACAATACGGTCAGAAATAGGCATAATTGCTTCCATAATATGTTCAACAACAAGAAGGGATAAACCATCTTCTTTTAATTTAAGAATTAAATTCATAACATCTTTAATTTCTGTTTGATTAAGTCCTGCCATACATTCATCCAGCATTAATATATCTGGCTTAGTGGCTAAAGCTCTGGCAATCTCAACTCTTTTTCTGTCAGAGATGGTCAGGCTTCCTCCTAAAGCGTCTTTCTTTTCAGTAAGTCCTGTTGTTTCTAAAACTTCTTTAGTTATTTCCATAGCTTTCTGTCTTCTATTAGTATTAATAAAGGCTCCAGTTATTACATTTTCTTCTACAGTCATTTCATTTAATGTTTTAACTATTTGAAATGTTCTAGTTATACCCTTATGACATATCTGATAAGGGCTTAAGCCTGTAATGTTTTCTCCTTTATAGTATACATTTCCTTCTGTAACAGGATAAAAACCTGTAACACAATTAAATAAGGTAGTTTTACCAGCACCGTTAGGTCCTATCAAACTCACTATTTCATTTTCATGGATGGTAAAGGACACATCCTCATTTGCTTTTAATGATCCAAATGCTT
>CAYMUD010000382.1:0-1482 GCA_964393495.1 uncultured Clostridia bacterium
TCATTGTCATGGCATTTAAAACTGTATTATGATATAATTCATATTGTGTTTATTAACTAAGATAAAGGGGTGCATTATGGCAAAAAAGAAAAAAAGAAATAAATCAGAACTTGAATATAAACCTTTGGAATGGTACTACTTTGTACCTATTTTATTAGTAGTAGGATTAATTCCTTTGATTACCTTTGGTAAGGTAGTAAACCTACAGGAGATAGAGGTAATAAACTGGAAGGGTGGAGAAACAAGCATGGACTTTTTCAGCTATTATAAGGCTATGTTTTTCTCTATATTTTCTTTTACATCAGTAATACTTTTAGTACTGCTTAGATTTACTAATCAGTTTAAATTCAAAATTACTAAGTACTATATACCTTTATTTATATACATTTTAGGAGCTTTGTTTTCTTATGTATTGTCTTCTTATCAAATAGTTTCCTACAGAGGATTTGTAGAGCAGTTTCAAGGTGTATTTGTAATGGTAGGTTATGCATTTATGATAGTAGCTATATACAACTATGTAGATGAGGAAAGACAGATTAAATATATATTATATGGATTTATATTTTCTGCTTCCGTAGCAGGTCTTATTGGAGTAGGACAGTATTTTGGAGCAGATTTATTTAAAACTATGTTTGGTAGATATTTGATACTTCCTAATCATTTACACCAAATAGCTGAATCTTTAAAGTTCACTTTTTCTAAATATACTATTTATTCAACTATGTACAATACAAACTTTGTTGGTAGTTTTGCAGCACTTATACTACCTATGGCTATATCTTTGTTTTTATATTTTGATGACCGCAAGTATAAGGTTTTATCAGGTATTTTTACAATATTGATGGTGGCTGTTTGGATAGGTTGCAACTCAAGAGCTGGGTACTTAGGATTTTCCTTCGGCTTTATTTTTATGGTAATACTATTTAGAAAGAAAATAAAAACTAATCTAAAGAAAATAGGAGCATTGCTAGCAGCTCTATTAGTTATAGTAGTTTTAATGAATACAGTTTCTGATGGTAGAGTTTTAAACCAGTTCTCAAGACTTAATCCTGTAAATGAAGGGGAAAGACTTGAAGAAATACAAGAAGTAGATACCAGATATGAAGATATTAAATTCGAAGATAATTCGGTTACCTTTGTTACTAATAAAGAAACCTTAAAAGCAGAACTCGATGGTAATCAGCTTATGTTTTTCGATGAAAATAGTGAGAAACTTGCTATAGAAGTATCTAATGGAGGTATCATCAATTTTAAAGATGATAGATATGAAGAATTCAAGGTAATGCTTGAAGATGATAAAAAGAGATTTATAGTAAAAAGAGATGGTATAGATTTTGCTGTATATTTCACTCAAAATGGTCTTATGATGGCAGGGTCAAGCAGCGTACTTAGAAAAACTGATTACCCAGATAAGCTTGATATATTTGATGGTAGAGAAAGGTTTGCATCTTCCAGGGGATATATATGGTCTAGAACTATACC
>CAYMUD010000383.1:0-1474 GCA_964393495.1 uncultured Clostridia bacterium
ATTCAACTTGTATTACTGGATTTAAATAAAAAAATGACTCCCTTTAGGGAGCCAAATTTAAATTTTCAAGATTCTTTTTACACTTATATATGTAAATATGAAATATGCGCCATAAAACAATATTATAAATACAGCTGTCATAGTAATGCTACCAAATAAATCTATATTTCCTAATAGTTCGATTGTGTTACTTACAACCTTTAATCCAAATATAGAATGGAATGCTGCAAGTCCAAGAGGAATCATGAAGGTTATAAATATTTGTTTAAGTAATGCTTTGCTTATTAAATCTCTTCCTGTTCCTAATTTTTTTAGGAGTTCAAATTTTTTATAGTTATCTGTAGATTCTGCCAACTGTTGAAGTGATAAAATCGAAGCTCCCGTAAGGAGAAACACAACGCCCAGATATATGCCTAAATAGGCAAACATAGTACTTATTCCTCTACTTTCGTCGTAGATTATTCTTTTTGAAACTAAGTTAACAAAACCTAATTCAGATTCATTTATTTTATCTACTGATTCTTCCAGTATGTATTCCGTATCTAGGTTTTTTTGTTTATAGTTTCCGGAAAGCATCATCATATGAACATCAAGTTTTTCAGCAAGATTATCCTGTACTACTATATTTCCATAGTCCATTCTTGCAAAAGCATTTGATAATGTTTCATTTACAGCTTTATTAAATTTCGGATTTAAGTTTTCACCTGCGATTTTTAACTGTATATCTTTTGATAAAAATTCTTCCCAGGAATTTTTAAGTTCATTCATATTTGATACGATGAAATATTCATCGGAATTTAATTCTATTGTTTCTTTACCTTGAATTTTCATAAGCTTATTGTATTCGCTAATTCTTATTGCAGGTATCTTCAGTTCTTCTTCCCCGTCGTATTTAAAGTCTATATTTCCTATTTGTGAAGCTTTTATTATTCCAAAATCCGTGATGTATTGATTGTAAACTACAAATTCTTCAAAGTAATTAAGTATGCTTTTATCCCTTTTTCTTAAAAATTCATTAGCATCTTGATATTCATCTTCCACATCTTGAATCTTCAAAGTAGCATCGTATTTATTTAAATCTACCATTTCTTTATTATAGTAGCTGCCTAGAGCACTTCCGGTTGAAAAAACACCTATGGTTAAAAACAAAAGCAAACATATTATAGTCATAGAAAAATAGGATGTATTTATCCTGCTTTGTATATGTTTTATTATTACAATGTTTAAATCTTTATAGTATCCTTTTCTTCTTTTCTTAAAAATTTTCAGCAATATTCCCGATATAGAAACAAAGAATAAAAATGTACCTATGGAACCCAATATTACAGAAAACAATACCATTTTGTTGTCTAAAAGACCGTATTTTAATATGGTATAGTAAGCTGTAGATAAAGTCAGAATTGACAATATAAAAAGCATTATTGATTTTTTTACTGATTTTATTTTTAATTCCTGGTTTTTTCTGTCTCCATAT
>CAYMUD010000384.1:0-1472 GCA_964393495.1 uncultured Clostridia bacterium
CCACTAGTGGCAATAGCTTTAGCATTTACTACAAAGAGAGTACTTATCTCCCTGTTTGTAGGAGTTTTCACAGGAGGTATTATAATTTCAGGAGGGAATCCTTTTGGAGGAGTAGTTTATTCTCTTGATACTATAATAGCATCTATTACAGACGAGTGGAATGCTAGTTTGCTGCTTTTTAACTTATTTATGGGAGCTGGGGTAGCATTCATATGGCGTCTAGGAGGAAGTGAAGCACTTACCGTTTGGGCAAGAAAGAAGATTAAGACGAGAAGATCTGCTGGTGTAGGAGCTTGGTTATTAGGTATTTTAATATTTTTTAATGATTATGTAAATGCAGCAATTGTTGGTAATGTTTTTAGAGACATAAGTGAAGAACATAAAATTTCTTCAGAAAGATTATCTTATGTTCTTGACTCTACGGCAGCTCCGGTAGCTACTTTTTTCATATCAGACTGGATTGCTTTTCAAATAGGAATGGTAAACACAGGTATGGAAACAGCAGGTATTACAGAACTTTCAGCTTTTGAAGGATATCTTCATAGTATTCCTTTGAATCTTTACTGTATTTTTACAGTAATTTTCGTGGGTATGTTGGTTATAACAGGAAAAGATTACGGACCAATGCTTAAGGCTGAGCATCGAGCTATGACAGAAGGTAAGATAGTAAGAGATGGTGCAAAACCTATGATGGATGTTAACTACGAATTAGGTGAACCAAATAAAACTAAGCCTATGTTAATGACTTTCTTCTTACCGTTAATAGTTCTAGTTGGAATAACATTATTTGGGTTCTGGTTTACTGGAAGAGGAGCAGGAGGACTTACAGATATTCTTGGTGCTTCGGATCCAGCAAAAGCATTGTTGTGGGGAGCATTTGGTATGACTATAACTGGTATAGTTATGGCTATATCCACAAAGATTATGAACCTAGAAGAAGCTATGGATACGTTTTTAGATGGACTTAAGCTTATGCTTTTAGCTTGTGTTATATTAGTTCTTGCATGGAGTTTGGGTGGAATTACAGGTGAAATGGATTTGGCTGGATTTATTGTTGAAACTATACCTGCATCTATGCCTTTTGTATTTGTTCCAATTACTATATTCTTGCTTGGAATGCTTATATCATTTGCTACTGGAACATCTTGGGGTACAATGACTATACTTACACCTATAGCTATACCATTAGCTTATTCTTTAACTAAGGATGCTACATTATCAGTAGCTATGGCAGGGGTAGTATTTTCCGGAGCAATATTTGGAGATCACTGTTCACCAATATCAGATACAACAGTACTTGCATCAATATTCTCAGGGGCAGATCATATAGATCATGTATCTACCCAGATACCTTATGCACTGACTTCAGCTTTTGTTGCTTTGGTTATGTATATGCTTTATGGACTGTTCCAGACAAGTCCACTTATATTGATACCTGCAGGAATAGCTTTAATGTACGTATTAATGATTAC
>CAYMUD010000385.1:0-1471 GCA_964393495.1 uncultured Clostridia bacterium
TCTTCTGTAGTCTCCATTTTATCACCTCTTATAAAGAAGTCAAGATATAGGGTTCACCATCCGTTATTGCTATTGAATGTTCGTAATGTGCTGATCTTTTCCTATCTCTTGTTACTACAGTCCAATTATTTTCCAGCATTAGAACGTGATACTTTCCTTCATTTACCATTGGTTCTATTGCTAAAGTCATTCCTTTTTTTAGTCTTGGACCTTTACCAGGTTCTCCAAAGTTAGGTATCTGAGGGTCTTCGTGCATATCACTACCCACACCATGCCCTACGAAATCTCTTACTACTGTAAAACCTTCATCTTCTACACACTTCTGAATTGCATGAGAAATATCTGATAGTCTGTAACCTTCTTTTGCAAAATTTATGCCTTCATAAAAACTTTTTCTAGTAACTTCAATTAGTTTTTTAGCATTATCGCTAATTTTACCAACAGGGTAGGTTTTTGCTGTATCTCCAACATATCCTTTATAAGTCACTCCTATATCAACACTTACGATGTCTCCTTCTTTAAGCTTAATCTTTCCAGGAATACCATGCACCACTTCTTCATTAATAGAAGCACATATAGATGCAGGAAAATCCTGATAACCTTTAAATGTTGGTATTGCATTTTTTGATCTAATGAATTTTTCTACTTCTTTATCCAGCTCTTCTGTAGTTAATCCTGCTTCTATTATTTCTGATACAAGATTGTGAGCTCCAGCAGCTATCCTACCTGCTTCTTTCATTATATCAATTTCTCTATTACTTTTAATAATTATCATTTTTCTTGCCTTTTAGATTATTGATTACATCCTCTAATACTTTCTTAATTTCTTGTTCTCCGTTAATATTTAAAATCAAACCTTTTTTGCCGTAATAATCTACAAGGGGTTGTGTCTGTTCGTTATAGACTTTAATTCTCTTTTGTACTGTTTCTTCTTTATCATCATCTCTTTGATATAGCTCTCCACCGCATTTGTCGCATATTCCTTCTTGTTTTGGTGGGTTGAAAGTTACATGATATGTAGCCTTACAATCTCTGCAGATTCTTCTACCTACAATTCTTTCAACTAAAACATCTTCTGATACTTTTATGTTTACGGCTTTATTAAGTTTTTGATTCATTTTTTCAAGCTCTTTATCTAATGCTTTAGCCTGCTCTATAGTTCTAGGAAAACCATCAAGCAAGAATCCTTCACTACAATCTTGTTTTGATAGTCTGTCTTTTACTAGCTCTACTACTAATTCATCTGGTACAAGCAGTCCTTTATTCATATATTCTTGAGCTTTTTCCCCTAGTTTTGTATTATTTTTAATATTTTCTCTAAATATATCCCCTGTTGAAATATGAGGAATATTGAATTCTTTTTTTATACCCTCAGCTTGGGTGCCTTTACCAGCACCAGGAGGGCCTAATAATATAAGTCTCATTTGTATCCACCTTTAATTTAAGAAACCTTTATAGTGTCTCATCAACA
>CAYMUD010000386.1:0-1470 GCA_964393495.1 uncultured Clostridia bacterium
ATATTTCCTTTTAATACACCTTCTGATATTTTTTCTAAGCTCATTTTACAACCTCCATTTTTTTATAGATTATTTAAATATTCTTTTTGCATTTCTGAAAGTTCGAGTTTTTCATATGAATTTAATCTTTCTTCAACTCTCTCTCCAGCTCTTTCAAATATATCTTTTGATCCTTTTTCTTTCCAACTATCATAGCTTTCCTTAGACATTAAATCTGCACTTATAAATTCTTCCTTAAAGTGCTGGTATGTATGAGTCGTAGTAACATAAGTTCCTTCATTTCCTACTTCCTTAATTACATCTAAAGCTATAGTAGTATCATTTATTTCAAATCCCTTAGTATATCTTCGTGCACATTTTATGTTTTCTTCATCTATTATTATTTTTTCCAAACACACCGAATTAAAGGATTCTAAAATTCCACAAGATTGAAGTACATAATCTATGCCAGCTATCGAAGCACTAAGCAAAGTATATGTTGATTCTATT
The DNA here is from genome assembly GCA_964393495.1 of uncultured Clostridia bacterium. Classification (GTDB taxonomy): domain Bacteria; phylum Bacillota; class Clostridia; order Tissierellales; family Dethiosulfatibacteraceae; genus UBA8670. The sequence continues at coordinate 490 of CAYMUD010000386.1, forward strand.
CCAGCCTGCATATCAACAGTATTTGAATCAGTCAATGATCCTCCAGATCTACACGGCAGTCCGTAGTAAGAACTTAATGCTCTTACACCGTAGGTAAATAATCCGGTTTCCGGTGCTCCTATTGCAGGAGATAGCATTCTCATATCGCATGATGTTGATGTACTTGAATAAATTACTGGAAGTCCAGGTTTTAGGAGCTGTGTATAAACAATTCCAGCTAAAACCTCAGCATTATTTGTAACTAATGTTCCAGCCATAGTTACAGGGCTTGTCGCTCCTGGAAGAGAACAACTTGCAATGAGTACCGGCTGATTCTCTTCAGCATAAGCTTCCATTCCTTCAATCATAGATTTGTCAAAACAAAGAGGTGATACCGGACTTATTACTCCAAGTACGTAGTGTTTATTTTTATCCTCATAGAACCCTTTTATCATCTCAATACATTCTTTTGAATCTTTTCTGCCTGTAGTAAATCCCATCAAAGGTTTAGAAGTTATTTCCAAACAATTCTTAAGTCTAAATTTTATTCTTTCTTCCATTGGAATATCTTGAGGTTCTGTCATATTTGCATTTATTACAGGTATAACTTCTGAAGTTTCATAAATTTTCAACAAATCTATATAATCTTCACAAGTTGTACTTCTTTTTTTATTCTTTCTCTGAACATACACAGGACCAGAAGCAGGAGCATAAATAGTCCCGCCTCCTCCTATCAATATATCTTTTTCCTCTTCTTTTCCGGAAAGAATAAATTCCTTTGGAACTTTATCTAATGCATCCATCAGGGTTTTTTCATCTATAAATACTTTATTTCCTTTTACTTTAACTCCTTTTTCTTTAAAAATCTTAAGCGCTTTCTCAGTGCTAAATTTAACTCCTACTTCTGATAAAACTTCCAATGTAGCTTTATGTAGTTTTTGAATTTCTTTTTCTTTGAAAAAATTACTATTTAATTTCATCTATATCCAATCCTTTATGCTG
>CAYMUD010000387.1:0-1464 GCA_964393495.1 uncultured Clostridia bacterium
GCTCTAGCCCGATAGTTAAGAGTCATAACACAGGGGGTCTGACCCCCTGTGTTTGGGGGGTCTGACCCCCTGTGTTTGAATTCAAAAAAAGAATTTCAGCCTTACAGCTGAAATTCTTACTTTTTTAATTCAAGTTTATACTTTTGAAATTAATCCATATTGTATTTTTTCTTAAATTTGTCAACTCTTCCACCTTTGTCAATAAGTTTCTGTTTTCCAGTAAAGAAAGGATGGCATTCTGAACAAATCTCCACTTTCATTTCATCTTTATCTGTAACTGACCCTGTTTCAAATGTATTACCACAAGCACACGTCACCTGAACTTTTTTATATTCTGGTTGTATATCTTTTTTCATGCCTTTCACCTCTTTCCTTCAATGATATCTATCATATTTAAATATTATCTTCTAAGCACTAAAAAATTATAGCATAGTATTAAAAACTTTTCAATGTTTTTTTATTTTTTACCGTTATTTTTAGGTATATCCATAAATTTATCCGCGTTTTGTATGAATTCTATATTAGTTTTTGTAGTAGATAAACCGTCTATAAGTTTTTCAGTTACATAATCAATAGGATAACTGCTTAAAGCTTTTCTTAATGCCCATATAGTTTGTAATTCATGCTGATCTAGCAGCAAATCTTCTCTTCTTGTACCGGATTTATTGATATCTATTGCAGGGAATACACGTTTTTCTGAAAGTTTTCTATCTAAATGTACTTCCATATTACCTGTACCTTTAAATTCTTCAAAAATTACATCGTCCATTCGGCTTCCAGTTTCAACTAATGCTGTCGCTAGTATGGTAAGACTCCCACCGAACTCAATATTTCTAGCCGCTCCAAAAAATCTTTTCGGATTATGTAATGCTCCTGGATCTAATCCACCTGAGAGAGTTCTTCCTGTTGGAGGTATTGTAAGATTGTATGCTCTAGCTAGTCTCGTAATAGAATCCATTAGTATAACCACATCTTTACCGTGTTCTACTAATCGTTTTGCTCTTTCGAGAACCATTTCTGCAACTTTTATATGATGCTTTGGTAACTCATCAAAGGTCGAGTATACAACTTCTCCTTTTACGGATCTCTGCATATCTGTAACCTCTTCTGGTCTTTCATCTATAAGTAAAATAATAACTTCCAACTCTGGTGAGTTTTTAGCTATACTATTTGCTATACTTTTTAACAATGTAGTCTTTCCTGCTTTAGGAGGAGCTACTATCATTCCTCTTTGTCCTTTTCCTATTGGCGCTATCATATCAATTATTCTTGTAGATAGCTTTCTTCTGGATCTTTCCATTTTTATTCGTTCTTCTGGAAATATAGGAGTTAAAGTATCAAAGTTAGGTCTTCTCCTTGCAGTTTCAGGATCTTCATCGTTTACTTTCTTAACATAAAGAAGTGCCTTATACTTTTCCCCTTGTTTAGGTGGTCTTGTAATACCGCTTATTTTATCTCCCGTCT
>CAYMUD010000388.1:0-1462 GCA_964393495.1 uncultured Clostridia bacterium
TATATATGTCGATGTGAGTATGGTGATAGGACCAAAACCACAAGATGTAGCATAAAAATTGTCAAGAAAAAAGAAGGTTATGCAAGATGTAGATTGGACAAACCACTTGGTTCTAAATGTTTATACATAGTATAATCTAAATTATGAAGGGAGTGATCTTGTGAAAAAGAAAAACGATATATCAATTCGCTCGAGTGCAGCAGAATACCTGACATACATTGCAGCGACAGGTGATGATTCGCAAAGTTTTGAAATGAGGTATGAAGACGAGAACATTTGGCTAACACAGAAGATGTTGGCGACTTTATACGATGTAGAAATTCCGACAATCAATGAGCATATTAAAAAAATCTTTTCTGATCATGAACTTCAAGAGGTAGCAACTATTAGGAAATTCCTAATAGTTCAAACTGAAGGATCTCGACAGGTAAATAGAGAAGTAAAGCATTATAATTTACAAGTCATTATTGCTGTTGGGTTTAAAGTAAATAACGAACGCGCTGTACAATTTCGAAAATGGGCAAATCAAATTGTAAAAGATTTTACGATTAAAGGTTTTGCAATGGATGATGAACGATTGAAAAGCGGAGGATCCATATTAACAGAGCAATATTTTGAAGAACAGCTTCAACGTATCCGTGAAATTCGACTGAGCGAAAGAAAATTCTATCAGAAAATCACTGATATTTATGCAACGGCCATTGATTATGATGTCAACGCAACTACAAAGACTTGTTTCCGCTTATTTAGATATTGCAGAGGACATGGCGATGAGGCATATTCCTATGACCATGAGTGACTGGGAAACGCGACTTAACCGTTTTATAGAAGCCACTGACCGTAATGTCTTGCAAGATGCGGGAAAAGTTACAGCTGAAATTGCGAAAGCTCATGCAGAAAGTGAATTCGAGAAATATCGAATTGTTCAGGATCAATTATTTAAGAGCGATTTTGATAGGCTTCTGGAAAACAATAAAAAGTATTGATCTAACTGTCAAGGAATCCTTGATAGTTCAAAATGGGCAATAGGATATAAGATGACTAAAAAACGAAAGCACATATATTGTGGAGAACAAGTGTTCAAATACAATATATTGCATATTTTTATCCTTTCAGCATAATCGGGCGCGACGTGAGTATGGTGATAGGACCAAAACCACAAGATGTAGCATAAGAGATGTCAAGAACTAAATTTCTTATGCAAGATGTAGTGCTTATCCAACTGCTCGAAAAATTGGATGAGTTCAAAATGATGTGATAAACTAGTTGTGAACCTGTAAGAATTACTTACAAGTACATATGAATATAGAAATAATGTCAAAGATTACTGTGAAGGAGATAACTATGAAACCTAAGAATAAAAAAATAGATATTCAGGGAAGAGAAGTTGTCATCAACACAGTAAATAATGAAGACTATATTTCTATTACTGATATCGCAAAATATAAGGATGAAAAAAGAA
>CAYMUD010000389.1:0-1459 GCA_964393495.1 uncultured Clostridia bacterium
CCTCATCTATTTCTATTTGAGTGTTTTCTTTTGTTACTGTATTGTTGTCTACTACCACTTGATATGTCATCCAACTTTCCGATGTATAATCTGCTTGTATTACTGATGACAGTGCCTCGTTATAAGATGTTAAATCAACTACTATAACTGTTCTAACTACTTGAGCTGCTTCATTGCCTGATGTATCAATCACATCATAAGTCACTTCATATGATCCAGGGGTAGTTGTATCTACAGTATCTCCTCCAATAACTATACTCTCTGTAAGATCTCCATCAACATTATCTTCTGCTGTTGCTCCTGCTTCTGTATAAGTATCTTCTGTTGATAGATTTACTGTTGAATTTCCTTCTAGTGTTATTACTGGTCCTATTGTGTCATATATTATTTCTATATTTTTTTCTATTATATCTTCTCCTGAAACTAATATTTCTGTTGCATCATTTTCATTTGCTACTGTTCCTGTATCACTGTAGTAATTTGTTTGTACATAATTACTATATTTAGTCTCTAAAAGACATCTAATCTTATATGTTCCGTTTAGAACATTTACATTGTAATCTATTGATGATTGGCCGGTAGGTATAACTAGTTTTGTATAATAACTATTTTCATAGCTTTCATCATGTACTCTAACACTTACTTCTAAATCTTCATTTGCCTCTTCATATAACGATACTGTTCCACTAACTCTATTTCCCTTTATCAGTTCTATGTCTTTACCTAATATTGCTGAACCTGATACTGTTATTTCTGTTGCTAAATTTTCATTCGTTACTGTTCCTGTGTCATTATAGTAACTTCTTTTTATATATGGAGTTAAATTATCTTGTAATTTAGTTCTAATTGTATATGTTCCGTTTGGAACCTCTATACTATAATCTGCTGATGTTTCTCCTGTTGAAATTACTACACTATTTATAAAAGATGCTCCTGAATTTTTATCATATGCACTAACAGTAATTTCTGAATCTTTAGTTGCTTCTTCTGGTAATAATATTCTTCCATTTATAGTGTTTGTTTTTATAATTCTTATATCTTTTCCTACTACAGCTGAACCTGATACTGTTATGCTTGTTGACTTAGTATCATCTTCTACCGTTCCTATATCACTATAATAATTTGTTTGTACATAATTACTATAGTCGGTCTCTAATAAACATCTAATCTTATATGTACCGTCTAATACATTTACATTGTAATCGATTGATGATTGACCAGTAGGTATAACTAGTTTTGTATAATAAGTATTTTCATAGCTTTCATCAAGTACTGTAACACTTACTTCTAAATCTTCAGTTGCCTCTTCATGTAACGATACTGTTCCACTAACTCTATTTCCCTTTATCAGTTCTATGTCTTTGCCTAATATTGCTGAACCTGATACTGTTATTTTTGTTGCTAAATTTTCATTCGTTACTGTTCCTGTATCACTATAGTAACTTCTTTTTATATATGG
>CAYMUD010000390.1:0-1457 GCA_964393495.1 uncultured Clostridia bacterium
TAAAAAGTATATTAACCAAAAATGTAGTTACCCTTATATTTGTATTTTTAACAGTGGCAGGCATAATGTTATCAGAGCTACCGGTGTTTTACTTGGTAAGTGAGATGATGACAAGAATAAGCAGAAATACTTTCTTAGTTTTATCACTAATAATACCAATAACAGCAGGAATCGGACTTAATTTTGGTATTATAGTTGGTGCAATGGCAGGACAAATAGCTCTAATTATAGCTTTGTACTTTGGATGGACTGGACTAGGAGGACTTCTCTTAGCTTGTTTAGTTGCAACACCTATAGCAATTTTCTTTGGATATTTAACTGGTTTATTGTTTAACAACACAAAAGGTCAGGAGATGATAGCTGGACTTATTGTTGGATTCTTTGCAAATGGTATATATCAATTTTTACTACTAATTGTAATTGGAGGTATTATTCCAGTAAAAAAGGTACCTATGATAAAACCAGATGGTGTTGGACTTAGAAATACTATAGCCCTTGATACCAACTTTGGTGAAGTAGGATTAAAATATGCTTTTGATAACGTATTTAAGGTTAATCTATTTCATTTTTTCATAATAATTGGTGCAGTAATAATTATTTACAGTTTGTTTAGACTATTTTACAGTGGGGAAAACCAAAAAATCCAAAGACTAAAAAGTAAAAAAACATATATATTCTATATGATTCTTGCTTTAATACTAATAGGATTTAGTACACTTATCATGAATAGCAGTACAGGAGGATTCTTATTTACTGGAACCAACAGCTCAGCTATTCAGAGTCTTGAGATGCTTCAATCAATAGAGGTTCCTATATTCACACTATTCTTAGTATTCTTAATTGCGGTATTTAATATAGTAATTATGAAAACTAAATTAGGACAAGATTTTAAATCTATTGGTTTAAGCCAGCATATAGCAAGAGTTTCGGGTATAAATGTAGACAGAACAAGAATTATAGCTGTTATAATGTCGACGGTTCTTGCAGCTTGGGGTCAGATAATTTTCCTTCAAAATGTTGGAACTATGAACACCTACGGAAGTCATATGCAGGTTGGATTATTTGCTGTTGCGGCTATACTTATAGGAGGCGCTACAGTTAAAAGTGCTAACATAGGACACGGTATACTAGGTATTATACTATTCCATGCTGTATTTATTGTATCACCGACAGCCGGTAAACAGCTTTTCGGAGATGCACAACTTGGGGAATACTTTAGAGCTTTCGTTGTTTACGGAGTTATTGGTGTATCATTAGCACTCCATGCTTGGAAAAATAGAAGAGGCTTAGAAGAATTGGGCAAATAAGTATAAAAAAACTGTTAAGAGAAAATCTCTCTTAACAGTTTTTTCAAATAGATTGGAGGATTTTAATATAATGAATAAAAAGTATATGAATAAATTATGTAATATAATGATGGAAAAAGAAATAGATGCTTTAATGATGGGACCATCAAC
>CAYMUD010000391.1:0-1455 GCA_964393495.1 uncultured Clostridia bacterium
ATATTCCATAAATGTATTTATATTTCTCTTGAAATACACTCTAAAACTATCTACTGCATACATTGCAAATAAAGCAATAAGTGAAAGCAGTGATAAAGCACCTGTATTAATACCTATTTGAAGATACATATTGTGAGGCTTGTCTACTATCATCCTGTGGCTGGTAAAGGAGTTAAGCTTACCTACATAGTCATACTGAGGAAAAGCCATAGGATAAGTATCTGGTCCTGTTCCAGCTATAATATTCTCCTTCAGCATAGGTATACTTCTAGACCATATATATCCCCTTGAAGATCCAAATTTTTCGTATCCGTCCAAACTTTCTAAACGAGGTGGATACTGAGTAGTTCTAAATACATTACCTATGCCGGCAATCAAAAATTCTTCACCGCCATAAAAGACCATCAACTTTTTACCGTAAGCAGTTATATTCATTACACTGCTGTTGTGGTTTAATTCTGCTTTAAAATTCTTATACCTATCATCTTTAAAAGATACATTTTTACCATCGGCAATATCTATCTCTAAAGGATTACCACTCTTCCCATCGTAAAATCTAAATTCATTACCTTCCAATTGAGCTTTCAAAGATTCTCTATTAGTCTCTATAGTGATGGAATTTTCATCAAGCTTTATATCTTCCCATCTTAAGGAATTCTCCTGTATATTTTCAAGTCTCTCTATTTCATTAAATATATTAAGACTTGAAAACTGCCTCTCAACTCTTCCGTCGGAAACAGAGTTTAAAGCAAAAATAACTACTGCAAAAACAACTACTATTATCCCTAAGACTTTAATATTATGGATAATCTTCTTCCTATAAAGTATAAGCAGGAAAATAGAAGCTACACTAAAACCTACATACCCAGCTCTTGAGTTGGATCCGATCCAGGTAAGTATCATCAGTGCCGAAAATAATCCCGTTAGAATTTTGTACTTCATCTCTTTAGCATACAAAAATAAGGATAATGCAAAAGGTAAAATCAATGCTGAAAAACTTCCAACAAAGTTGGTATTGTACAATGTAGCATAAATAGTATTTTTAGCAAAAGTGAAATTAAGATCAGGAGCTAAATGCTCAAGCCTCCCTGGCAGTATAAGTTCCTTGCCAAAGCTAGTCTTATATAAATCCGCACCTAAGTACTGTCCCATACCTATAATTCCAATAATTACTGCTGAAAATATAAATCCGTAGGATAACAACTTCACCTGTTTCTCTTCTTCTACATAGTTGTATAGAGAAGCTATCACTAAGGCATATCCTATCATCACCCATACACCTTGAAACTGCTCTATAAATCCTCTTTTTGCAACTACCGGATAATCAGACAGCAGGAAGGACACCAACACTCCCAAGCCGTATAAAAGTAAAGGAATATAATACTTAGTCATTTTAAACTTGAATTGTTTAGTAAGTCTAAGCATCACAAGTACTATAAAAGATATGTATGCCAT
>CAYMUD010000392.1:0-1454 GCA_964393495.1 uncultured Clostridia bacterium
TTTACAGCTTCTTCTAGTCCTGCTTCATTAAATGGACTCATATTATCCCCCTTTTAAATACTTCTATTTAATTATGCTTGTGCTATTTTTTCTTCTGCAATTGGTACTCTTATTTCTCCTGACATTAGTTTGGGTAGTAAGGTGTCACGGAGAGATGATAAAATGTTAATAATTTTTATGTTTTTTGTTATTATATTATACAAAGAACTAACATTTTGATAGTAATCTTTCAAAATATTTTTTTTAGGTAATAAAATGTTTGAATTATTAATATTATTTTTATTTATATGTTGTTGAGCTCCACCTGTTTGAAGATTTATAATTTCTTGAATTTTAAAGTTTATCCAAGGATATATATATTCTGCTTTTAAAACATCATTTTCTTTTATAGCTACAACTGATTGATTAGCACAGCAATCTATTTCAAGTAATGATATCTGACCTAAAGTTGCTCCTGTTATAGCAATTAAAGTAGACCTCTTTGGCAATAGTTTTGTAGATGATTTTTTTAAACCTATTTCAGTAATATATTCTGAAGGTTTAATTACTCTAAATTCATTAGTTTTTCCAGAGTTAATCCATGGTATATTACCATTCTTCCAATATTCATCTTTTCTTCTGCTTGGTGTACCACCTAATACTGTATCCAAGACGTCTCCAATTTTCTTTATTTCCCAACCTTCAGGTATAATTCCTAGTTCACTATCAACCAACTTTCCACCACTTGATTTATATGGTTGTCCTTCTTCGTTAGGAAATTCAAAATCTACAAACCAGTGTTTAAAGATTGCTTGTGCCATTTCTTCAAGGTTTTTGTTTATTTTGTTGTTAATTTCTATTTTTTCATCTAGGGTTGAAAGTATGTTGGCTATTGATTTTTGTTCATCAATTTTATGTATATTTACAGGAAACTTCTTAAAATCCTTCAATACAATTCTTCTTATTACCGAACCTGAGACATATCCTTGTTCTAGCGATTTAGTTATTGAAGGATTTAACAGGTAATACTTAAGGTAACTCGGAAAAATTTTATTTATATTTGGTCTAAGTATAGCAATTGAAGAAAGAAGAACAAGCTCCTTTTCTTCTTTAGTTACCACAACATATTTTAAATAGCTACCATCTTTTGCTATTAAAATATCATTTTTCAAAGGTCTACAATCTGAATTAACTAAATCTAAATAATCTTCCTTACTAATTTTTCTACAACTTTTTAAATTTATACCTGAATAATTCATATCCTTAACAGATGCCATTGGATACCCTTCAATCTCTGATTTTGGGCTTTTATGTGAACCATCCGTTATTTTAGTACATATTTCTTCTAAAGTATATTTTTTTAAGAAACTAAAACTCATACCCAATGCCTCCTAAGTTCTCCCTTATTTCTTCTTCAAGATGTCTTGATTTGGCAAAGAGTTCTGCTAGTTCTTCTGTTAATCTAGTCATTTTAT
>CAYMUD010000393.1:0-1453 GCA_964393495.1 uncultured Clostridia bacterium
GTAATAGAAGAAAGAGAAAGTCTTTTAGTAGAAACACCTGAAGATATGAGGAAAAGATTTAAAATTGATGTAAGAGTAAATAATGAAGTTTTATTAATAGATAGAGAGAATAAAGAATTAGAGGTGAAAAACTTAAAAACAGGAGAAATCTATAGAGAAAACTACGATAAACTTATTTTATCACCGGGGTCTTCACCTTTAAAGCCCAAAATACCTGGTGTTGATTCTCCTAATATATTTACTATTTGGAATATTCCAGATACAGATGCTATTAAAAGTTATATAGAATCTAAAGAAATTAAAAAAGCAACTGTAGTTGGTGGTGGATTTATTGGATTGGAAATGGCAGAAAACCTAAATAAATTGGGATATGAAGTCTCTATTATTGAATTAGCAGATCAGGTTATGGATTCTATTGATTACGAAATGGCTCAAATTCTACATAAAAACATTACAACTAATGGTGTTAATTTAAAATTAAATGATGGAGTTAAAGAATTCAACTATAAAGATGGAGTAACTGAAATCACCTTAAATAGCGGAGATAAAATAAATGCAGATCTAATTATACTGTCTGTAGGAGTTAAGCCAAACAGTAAATTAGCTGAAGATAGCGGACTTGATACAAACCAAAGAGGTGGTATTCTTGTAGATAATACAATGAAAACCTCAGACCAAGATATATATGCAGTAGGAGATGTTGTAGAAGTTGAGGAATTTGTAAATGGTGGCAAAACTATGGTGCCTCTTGCAGGTCCGGCTAATAAACAGGGAAGAATAGCGGCTAATAATGTGGCAGGGATTGAAGATACCTACAAAGGAACTCAAGGAACATCTGTTGCCAAGGTTTTTGATTTTACTGTTTCTTCAACAGGATTAAATGAGAAAAAATTAAAAAAATTAGGAGAAAAATATAAAGAGAATTATTTGTTTGCTTATGCCCACAACAATAATCATGCAGGATATTATCCAGGTTCCTCTAAAATTAATATGAAAATTATATTTGATAAATATGATGGAAGAATATTAGGAGTACAGGCAGTTGGGATTGATGGAGTAGAAAAAAGAGTAGATGTAATAGCAACAGCTATGAGATATGGTGGAACAATTTACGATTTAGCAGATTTAGAATTAGCTTATGCTCCACCTTACGGTTCAGCTAAAGATCCTGTTAATATGCTTGGTTTTTTAGGGGAGAATATTTTAGATGGAAAAATGGATATAATTCAGTGGTTCGAATTAGAAAACTTAAATGATGAAGAATATACAATAGTTGATGTAAGAGAAGAAGAGGAAAGAGATTTAGGATTTGTAAAAAATTCAATAAATATATCTGTAGATGATCTTAGAAATAATTTAAATAAATTAGATAAAAACAAAACTATAGTATTGTACTGTGCTACAGGAGTGAGAGCTTATGTAGCAACAAGAATACTAATTCAAAATGGATTTG
>CAYMUD010000394.1:0-1453 GCA_964393495.1 uncultured Clostridia bacterium
CCGGCACAGCTTTGTTTGCTAAATAAACTTTGTAAAGTGTGTATCCAGAAAAAATGATTGCTATATAAAAAAGTATGTCTTCAAATTTTTTCATATTTTTCACCTCAATATAAATATATGCTTTTATTATAAGAAAGATTGTTTCCCTCTAAATTGCTTTCGCTTTTTTCTTTGCCATTTAAAATTTTCCTAGCTTTTAAATATTATATACCCTCCACAGGTATAAGACAAGCTTTAATAGTATTTCTTTTATGCATTCGGGTATATATGTAATATATTAAACAATAGAATTTAAACTATCTATATCTAATAATTTTATAGAAGATCTGTGATAATCTATCAATCCTTCTTTTTTCATATTTGCCATTTCTCTTGATAGTGATGGTCTTGTAACATTAAGGTAATCAGAAAGTTCATTTCTATTCATATCTATCATAAAATTTTTTGAATTATTTTTCTTATATTGGTCAAGAAGGTAGTAGGTTATTTTTTGACGTATACTTTTTACAGATAGATATTCTATAGTTTTATTTAGATTAATAGCTTTCTTAGATATTATTTTTATCATATTTAATGTTAAAACTCTATGTGCTCTACATAAATTTGTACAGGTGTTGATAATTTTTTCCGGAGTCATAAACATTACAGTAGAGTTTTTGGCTACTTGAACTTGAGCAGGCCATTTTCTTTTTTCAGAAAAAGAAGCTATTTCTCCAAAAAGTTGACCAGGGTAAAGGGCCTTCAACAGCACTCTACTTCCATCAAATTTTTCTTTATAAAGCATCAGTTTACCTTGAAGAAGAACTCCAAAACTTTTGATATCATCACCTTCTAGAGCAATAATTTCATCTTTTTTATATTCTTTTATTAAAGGTTTTAGACAAAAAAACATATTTTCAAGTTCTGAAAAAGTAATATCATTAAATAAATCAACTTTCTCAAGTACATCAGAATAATTTTGATACATAATAATTTTCACTCCTTTATGTAACATTTGTTACCGATAAACTATATTTATTATACTATACTATAAATAAATAAACAATAAAAATTTAAAGAGGTGAATAAATTGATTGAAAAAGATTTTAATTTCAGCCAAGGAGAAAGTAAATTAATAGAAAAAATTATAAGCGATGGAAATGTAGATTTAAATCATATGATATTTTCTAAGGACCAAGGACTTCCTGTACATAATGCAAACTCAAATGTTTATATGATAGTTATTAGAGGAGAATTAACCTTACAGTTAGATGAGCAGAAACCACATAAATATAAAAAGGGTAAAATAATTAATATCCCTTACAGCACAAAAATGGATGTTGGAAATAAAGACGAAGAAATTTTAGAAATATTTGTCATAAAAGCACCAAGTCCATTTAATTATAAATAATAAAAAATTTTAGGAGGTAAAATTTAATGAGTATGTTTTGTTACCAATGTCAAGAAACAGCTA
>CAYMUD010000395.1:0-1442 GCA_964393495.1 uncultured Clostridia bacterium
CTCCTTTAAAAAAGCCTAAGATTAATCTTAGGCTAATTTTATAACTTATTTATAAATTTTTCAACATCTATAATAAATCTTTCGTGTAATCCTTCTCCGATTTTTTTATCTTCGTCAAAAGCTTCTACTTTAAACACAAGTTTTTTTCTATCTTGTTCTAAAAGTTCAACCTCAGCCCATACTTTCTTACCGATCTTTGTAGCGCCTATATGAGATACGTTGAGATGTATACCTACTGTAGAGAATCCTTCCGGAAGTTCATTGTCTATAACTTCCAAGCATGTATTTTCTATTAAGGCTACCATCATTGGAGTAGAAAAAACTTCTACTCCTCCACTTCCAAGAGCTGCAGCTGTGTCTTTTTTTGTGACTAATTTTTCTTTTTTATATTTTAAACCTATATTTACTTTAATATCCATAGCTTACACTTCTAATAATTTTTCTAATTTCCCTTTGTTAAAGCCTTCAACAGTTTCATCGTCAACTAATATTATTGGTACTCCCATGAATCCCATTTTCATTAGTTCGTTTCTTGCTTCTGCATCTGTAGATACATTTTTCTCTTCGAATTCTACACCCTTTTCTTTTAAGAAATTTTTTGCTGATGTACAGTGTGGGCATGTTTGACTTGTATATACTACTACTTTTTTTGGCATTTATAGTCCTCCTTATTTATTTACTTTCAAGTGTATATTATACACGAATTTAGCAAAATGTAAAATTTATTTATTCCCTTAAAAAGATCCTCCGCTTGATAGTAATCCAACATCATATGAATTTTCAAACATCATCTTTGCAATATTGTAAGAAATCAAAAGCTGATATCTTCCTATTTCCACTTGTGATAAGGCAGTTTCTGCATCTATTACATCTGTAAGTGTAGCTAAATCATACTCGTAGAACAACTGAGATACTCTTACTGATTCTCTTGCTATAGCTACTGATTCTGACATATTGTTGAGAGCTCTTTCAGCTTTTACCAATTCTAAGTACTTGGTTCTTACATCAAGTTCTACATCTTTAAAAGACTGATCATAAGCATGTTCTGCTTCTAGTAGTTTTTCTTCAGCATCTTTATATTGCTGTAATGCCGGTGTATAGTAGGATTTATATGCACCTGTCTCTTCTTTTTGTAATTCTAATTCTGCTTTTAACTTTTTAATGTCAGATCTATTTTCTAATGCTGATTCTATACTTGAATCTAATTCTATTTCTTCAGTAGGTGTATACCCTACTTGAGAAAGCAAGTCTACTTCCTTCTCAAAATCAAGACCTAAGGTATTGTTTAACTCTAAATATTTGATTTTCAAAGTGTCTTCTGCATCTTGATAATCCGATTTAGCACTCACGTAGGCAGAGTCAGCTTGAAGTTTAACCAGCTTTGTAGCTACTCCGTTATCGTATTTTACCTGGGCTATATCTTTATGCTGCTGTGCTTTTTT
>CAYMUD010000396.1:0-1442 GCA_964393495.1 uncultured Clostridia bacterium
TGATACTCTTCATAATCTTCAGATATATTAAAAGTCTTTTTCATTTATTTCTCCTTCCTATTACTTCCTGTTGTATCCTCTGCTATTAATTATTGACTGGCTTATCAGATAAAAGCCGTAAACATTTGCATACTGAGGGTTTCTTGCAATACTAACAGTCCAACCAGTTTTTTCCTTAAAAAGTTCTTGTAAAGTAAGGGCAAAATCTTTATTCTCTAGTATACCACCGGTAAGACAAATACTATCAAGAGTATCCAGCATGCCTTCCCAATTAGATGAAATTTTTTCAACTATATCCTTAGCATTTTTTAAAAAAGCATCTTTGATTTCTTTGCTAACATCAATTTCCTTACCCCTATACTTTATCTTTCCTGTTTCTAAAGACTTAATTATGTCTTCGTCATTCTTATTAGCCTTGTACTTATCGAAAACAATCTTTTTTACGTCTTTAACTATAGAATGGGTAGCTTTAGTAGAAAAATTTAAAGACTGTGATGAAGAAATCATATCCTTACCACTGTAAACCGATAGATCTGTAGTATTAAAGCCAATATCGCAAATACCAATTTTCTTAATTCTTATCTCCGACCAGCTCTTTCCTTTTTTTGCATCATTGTTCATCAATGTAATTACGGTTCCCTTTGGTTGATTTTCTACTGATACTACTTTAACTCTTAAGTTCTTATTTAAGCTTTTTCCATTAAAAAATAGTCTTATCACGTGAGGCTCTCCATGATTATAGATTTCTTTCTTATAATCTTCCCTGTACTTATCATAATCATTAGTAGGAAGACCAGTAGTAACTACAACAAGAGAATCTTTTTTATCTCCTGATGCTAAAGCCAAGGCTGTTAGGAAAAGAATCATCTCTTTTTTATTATCTCTGCTTCTTCTTAGATCCCTGCTACCGTCTTCAGGTCTTATATCAGCTACTTTTTTTCCAATAAGAAAATATTCTCCCTTATACATAGCTACAATCACATCTTCATCATCACAATTGTTCTCTATAATTTTTTTTGCTTCATTTTTTGAAATTTTAGATATCAAAGAAGAAATTTTCCCCATATTTTCTTTAGAAAAATATTTGGTACTTCCAAATCCCCTATCGACACCTGCTGGTAAAGTTTTTAAATCACTCATTTTTTGTACTTCCTTTCGTATTTTATTTTTATAACTAAATTATTATATGCAAATCGTACAAATAATATTCCATGTTTTTCAAAAATAATACCATTGGGGGGAAAAATATAAGAAAAAGGTAAAAAAGTGAGTAAAAAGATAGGTAAATAGTAGGTAAAAAGTAACCAAAAAGTGAGTGAAAAGTAAGTAAAAGATAAAAATTTAAAAAAAGTAAGTAAAAGAGATATGAAAAAGAACCAAAAGATGAGTAAAAAGTAGGTGAATCATACCTAAAAAGGTATAAAAAAGAAACTATATATTTT
>CAYMUD010000397.1:0-1442 GCA_964393495.1 uncultured Clostridia bacterium
AAGCATGATTAATACACCTAAAGGATGTAAATTAAGCAGAAGATGCCCTTTTGCAGAAGAAATATGCACAAATAAAATTCCCAAAATGACTGAAATTAGTAAAGAACATTATGTTTTTTGTCATTTTGTGAATGAAATAGATTTTGATCTATATACTGATTAAAAGCATAGATTATAAGAGGTGAAAATATGGATTTACAAAATATAATCAAAGAAATGATAATAGTAGATGGTCATACTGATATACCGCGCGATGTTTATTTAAAAGAACTAAATGGCAAAACAAATGTATTTATGGAATCTCATTACTCTCATTTAAAGAGTTCAGGTGTCAATATAATTTTTGCGAATTTATTTACAAAAACACTTGAAGAATCTGCTGTCAACGAAACATTACTACAAATCGAAAAAATAATTAATGCTTCAAAAGAAAATAAAGATGTAATAATAATTAAAAACAAAAAAGATTTGGATTGTGTTATAAAAACTGGAAAAATAGGTATAGTTCTTTCAATTGAAGGCTTTGAACCTCTAAATAATACAATAAATCTTTTAGATATTTACTATGAACTTGGATTACGAGCAGGTATGCTAACTTGGAATCATTCCAACTCTTTCGCATATGGAGTAGATCATAATGAGGGAAATATAACATCAATGGGTAAATTAGCACTTGAGAAAATGAACGAATTAGGTATTATAGTTGATGTATCTCATATAAATGAAGTTGGATTTTGGGACGTCATTAAACATAACAAAAGATTGACAATAGCATCTCATTCGAATACAAAAGCATTATATAACCATAAAAGAAATCTTACAGATGAGCAAATTATTGCAATAGCCAAGAGTAATGGAGTTATAGGAGCAGTTTCATATTTTTCTAAGGTGTGTAGTTCTTCTAATAACCCTCTCCATGAAGAAGATGACAAAACTGAAACTATTCACGACTATATACAACATATAGAATATTTAGTAAATCTTGTAGGTTATGACCATGTTGCCTTTGGATTTGATTTTAACATCTACTTGGGAGATTTTGGAGTAAAAGGGCTTGAAAGCGTAGATAATATCAAGGATGTTATACAACTGTTATTAGAAAGAGGACACAAATTAGAAGATGTAAGTAAAATTGCAGGTAGAAATTTCATTAGAGTATTAAATGAAATTTTAAAATAATTAGATATTTTAAGCTGTTAACTTGATTTATGCTCAATTTTTATTTTTTATCATGTATGCACTTGAATAATCGCATTTAAATTCAAGTGCATACAGATAAGAAAAGACAAGGGGACGTTTCATCTGTCTTGCTTTGTCATTTCATTCACTTTTCGCTAATCAAATCTATTTTCTCCAATGTCTTTTTAATAACTGTTGTTTTTTTACCTTAACTTGCGGGTTTTTCATAAACAAACTATTTCAAAGTCTCTGCCTACTTTTTC
>CAYMUD010000398.1:0-1440 GCA_964393495.1 uncultured Clostridia bacterium
CATAATATTTTTTCCAATTAAAGAGTCTATTTCGTAACCTAAGATAGAATAAGATTTACCTATATAATTAAAATTTCCCATAGCGTCTGTTAACGCAACTTGATCTATCATGTTATCCGTTATAGTTTTAAGCATTTTAGAGTTTTGGTTATAATCTTTATTAATCTTTTTTAATTTTTCTTCTAATCTGATTTTTTCTATTAGCAAACCTATATGTCTGCAGTACTTTTCAACTAATTCAGGGTTTTCAAAGTTTTTTTCTTTTGACATAATTAAGGTAAAATCACCAAGCATTATATTATCTTTTGTAATTTTTGCTACAAGGACTTCCCCTATATCAAAGCTTTTAGCCAATTCATTTGTTAATTTTTTTGGAAGTATATCACCTATTAATTGACTTATATTTGCAAATCTTGTAATAATATCTTTCTTTATCTTAGCATCTCTTACTTCGTCATGATCCCATTTTTTCCCCAGGATTTCAATTCCTAATAAATTTAATGCCTTTTGTATTATTTTATTTTCTCCGGATATGGCTTTACTTGTAAATTGCTGCCCCTCTTCTTCGTAGCGGTTAAAAACAGCGAATTTAGCTTCTGATATTTGTAATATACCATCAGTGATTTTTTGAAAATCTAAACCTTTATCCGAATATTTTAGGTAATCTTCAATTATTTCAGAAATTATTTCATAGTCTTTAATTTTATTTTCATTTTTATATCCACTCATAACAACTTATGTCCCCTTTACCTATATTGATAATTTGCTAAACTCTCTATATTTATATCGGTATAAATCCTCTACTCTTTATTTCTTCCTTTTATACTACTAGCAAGAATTATTGAATTGCCTAACTTAAATGTATTATGCTAATTTATTCTTACATATTTGTACTTTTATAGTTAACTACAAAACTTCATTAACAAATATGTCTACTGTTTTTTTATCAAATTGACTTCCTGAGTATTTTTTTAATTCTTCTACTGCTTCTTCTTTTGCTTTTTTAGTTTTATAGGGTCTCTCAGATGTCATAGCTTCATAGGCATCAGCTACAGATATTATTCTTGATAGTAGGGGTATTTCATCTTCCTTTAGTCCTTCAGGATATCCATTGCCATCTATTCTTTCGTGATGATATAAAACTGCTTCAGCTATTTGTGTGTATTTATCTACACTTTTTAAAAGTTGATAGCTTGTAGATGAATGTTTTTTCACTTCTTCCCATTCTTGTTCTGTTAGTTTAGACTTTTTATTTAATATCTTTGGTTCCATTATTATTTTACCTATGTCGTGTAAAGCTCCTGCTTTTTTTGCATCTTGTATTTCTTTATTGCTTAATTTCATAGCTTTTGCTGTAGCTCGGCAGTATTGAGATACTAAATCTGAATGTTTTTTCTCATTATCATATCTTCTATTAACCTTTTTTAAAACTGTTTCTAT
>CAYMUD010000399.1:0-1435 GCA_964393495.1 uncultured Clostridia bacterium
GGGTATAGTATAAAAGAACTAAAAAAAATTATGGAGGTATTTAGATGTCAAAAATTAAAGGGACAAAAACTGAACAAAATCTACTAAAATCATTTGCAGGGGAATCCCAGGCAAAGATGAGATACGATTTATTTGCTGAAAAAGCTGAAGAAGAAGGCTATGAGCAAATAGCTTCACTGTTCAGAGAAACAGGTATAAACGAAAAAGAACATGCTAATGTATTTTTTAGTTTTTTAGACAGAGGAGAAGGTCTAGAAATTACAGCTGCTTATCCAGCAGGTTTTGTTGGAACAACAGAAGAAAATCTTAAGGCTTCTGCAATGGGAGAAAATGAAGAACATACAGAACTTTATCCTGAATTTGCAAAGATAGCTGAAGAAGAAGGATTCAAAAAAGTAGCTACAGCTTATAGATTAATATCTAAAGTTGAGGAAGAGCATGAAAAGAGATACTTAAAGTTATTGGAAAATGTTCAAAATGAAAAAGTGTTCAAAAAGGGAGAAGTTGCAAGATGGAAGTGTAGAGCTTGTGGCTATGTCCATGAAGGAGAAGAAGCACTAAAAAAATGTCCAGTGTGCTCCAAGCCTTTAGCATATTTTGAAATCAAAGAAAGCAATTACTAATAAAGAATAAATTAATAAAAAAATATAAAGACAGTAGGGATTTTCCCTACTGTTTTTATTGAAAAATACTAAGAGATTATGCCTATAAAGAATTATGGGAACATACATTATGGAAATCTTCAACTAAAGTGTTTCAATTTATTGCCATATTATGTATAATGGATGTATATCATATATATTTATGAAAGAGGTATAAAAATGAGAGATAAAATAAGTACTATAACACATTTTGTTGGAGCGGTACTTTCAATATTCGGATTGATTTATTTAATATACAAAGGAATAAAAGTAGGTAGTGTTTCATATTTAGTAGCAAGCTTAATATTTGGAATAAGCATGGTACTATTATATTCTGCAAGTACAACTTACCATTGGGTAAGAGTGAAGGATAAAAGCTTAGAAATTTTTAGAAAAATTGATCACATGATGATTTTTGTACTTATAGCAGGTACCTATACCCCAATATGTATAGTAGCTTTAGGTGGAGTTTTTGGGTATACCTTATTAGGAATAGTATGGACTATAGCTATTGTTGGAATCATACTGAAAGCTTTATGGAAGGATATGCCTAGAAAGGTAACTACAGCTATTTATATTTCTATGGGTTGGTTTTCAGTTGTAGCTCTTTATCACCTTACCAAAAGTTTACCATTACAGGGGCTAATATTTTTGATACTTGGAGGAGTTGCTTATACTATAGGTGGAGTTATTTACGGTGGGAAATTTAAAATTTTCAACTTTAAAAATTTTGGGTTCCACGAAGTATTTCATTTATTTGTACTTGGAGGCAGTTTTTTCCATTATATGATGGT
>CAYMUD010000400.1:0-1434 GCA_964393495.1 uncultured Clostridia bacterium
ATGAAGAAGACATTAAAAATTCTGAAGATATAATAAAAAATCTGGAAATCAATTTAAAAGATATTGAAAAAAAAGAAGTCGAATACACAGAAAAAATTAAAAATCTTGAATCTAAAATAGAAGAAGACTATAAAGCTATTAAGCTTGAAGATGAGTTTAAAAATATTGATAAAATAACTGATCTAGGTAAAAAGAAAAAAGTGGAATTAGATAAGTTAGAAAAAGAAATTGCTAAAAAAGAAAAAATAAAAAATAATTATGAAAAAATAAATAAGTTATGGGAAGAAAAAGAAAAGCAGCTTAAGGATCTAAACAAAAAATTACAGGTAGCAGAAAAAAGAAGGGTAGAATACAAAACTAATCTAGAAAACATCAAGAAAATTCTTAAGAAAGATTTAACGGCAGATAGCATTAAAACTTCAATTAAAAAATATAGAACCTTCTTAGAAGAAAATGAAAAAAACAAAAAAAATACTCTAAAGAATTTTGATGAAATAAACAATTTTAAAGCTAAACTAGAACAGAAAATAAAGAGTTTAAAAGAACAAGAGAAAAAGTATAAAAAAGAACTTAAGGAAAGCAAGGAAACCTTTTTAAATAGCCTAAAAGCAAAGGAATTCGAAAATTATAACCAGTATAAAAAATCTTTATTAACAGAAGAAGAAATAGAGAAATTAGAGACGGAAGTAGAATCATACAATGATTATATGAAATTTTTAAAAAAAGACATTGAAAATCTTGAAAAAGAAACAAAAGACATGAAAAAAACCGAAGTTAAAGAAATTGAAAACATACTAGAGAAAGAAAATGTTAAAAGAGACGAAATCATTGGTAAAACCAATAGTTTAAAAACAAAAGTTGAAAAGAACGAAAAACATATAAGTAATTATGAAATAAGGTTTAGAGAAATAGAAAAACTAAAAGATGAGTATAAGACTTTTTCATTTCTATGTTCTTTAATAAATGGAAAAGGTAAAAAAGGAATTGATCGATTAACTATAGAAAGGTACGTTCAGATAAAATATTTTGAAGATATTATAAGTGCAGCAAATATAAGGTTAAAAAATATGACGGACGAAAGATATACTTTTGTTAGAACAACAAAGTATTCAGGAAATAAACAAATCGGCCTTGAACTTGATGTTCATGATACCCATACAGGAAAGAAAAGGTCGGTAAAAACATTATCCGGTGGAGAAAGTTTTAAAGCTTCATTAGCACTGGCACTAGGATTAGCTGACGTTGTTCAGTCAGATTCCGGTGGAATTGAACTTAACACTATTTTTATAGATGAAGGGTTTGGTTCATTAGATTCTGAATCTCTTGAAGATGCAGTAGATTGTTTGGTGGATATAAAAGAAAAAGGAAAGACAGTAGGTATTATATCCCACGTAGAAGGATTAAAAGAGAGAATTGACACTGTTTTAGAAGTTA
>CAYMUD010000401.1:0-1433 GCA_964393495.1 uncultured Clostridia bacterium
AAAAATACAGAGGCGCGAGCCTCTGTATCCCTTTATGTTAAGATTTATGCTTTGTTGTCTATTTAGTTCAAAATGTCTTAATTACTGAAGTAATTGAAGTACACCTTGAGGTGCTTGATTAGCTTGTGCTAACATAGCTTGAGATGCCTGCTGAAGTATACCAAGTTTAGTATATTCCATCATTTCTTTAGCCATATCAACGTCTCTGATTCTTGATTCAGATGCTGTCATGTTTTCTGCTGTTGTGCTTAGGTTGTTTATAGTGTGGTCTAATCTATTTTGAATAGAACCTAAGTTAGCTCTTTCAGCTGATACATCGTTTATAGCTGTATTTAAAGTTGTAATAGCTGCTGAAGCTGCTTCTTGAGATGATACGTCGATTCCACCGCTTGCTGCTATAGTTAATTCGTCTCCAGCTTCTAAAACTGTAGTTGGAGTCATTATTGATTCTACATCCGTAGTAATTAGATTACCTAGAGTAGAATCATTAACATCCCACTTTATTCCATCATCATCAACAGCATACCATTCATCAGCTTCAGCATTTCCAGCCGCTCCAAAATTCACTGCAACAATTTCATCGTTTGAATTCCTTGCAACTAAAGCTATATTATCAAATGCATTCTGATCAGTAGTAGTTTGATCTACTGTACCTGATACTACGGCTTCTATGTCAGCTAATTCATAATTATCAGATATTGTATAAGTACCAGTCTCTAGTCCTTCAACATCTACAGATGCTGTTGCTGTTGCTCCATCAGTTGCTATATCTAAATTTCCACTATTATCTGTAGTTGTCAAAGTAACATTTCCACTAATGACAGGATCATCAAATCCTATCGCATTTGAATCTGTAGTGGCTGTACCAAGTTCATTTGTAGATGTTGCCTCAGTTAATAAAGTATAATCTTCTCCATTACTACTTACTGCTACAATATTTCCATCTGTATCTGCTAGGCCATAATTAGCTGATACATCTGAATCACCACCTACTGTTATATTATCTACTTTAACTACATTTAATTCCTGTTCACCTTCTGATAAAGCTGAGCCAGTATAGCCTGAAATTGCAGTATGGTTAGACTCTATTTCAAACGCCGCTTTTCCTTCTCCGTCTCCAGATACTCCTAAAGTATCTGCATCCATAGCACTTATACTTACTGATAAGTCCTGTCCTTCGTTAGCTCCTATGTGAAGTTTTCCTGATAAGCTTCCGTCAAGAAGTTTCTTAGTATTAAATTCAGTAGATTCAGAAATTCTAGATATTTCACTTGATAACTGATCGATTTCCTTTTGAATTTCTCCTCTATCTTCTGCTGTGTTGGTATCATTTGAAGATTGTACTGCTAGTTCTCTCATTCTTTGAAGAATATTTTCTGATTCTTGAAGAGCTCCCTCTGCTGTCTGTATCATTGAGATACCGTCTTGAGCGT
>CAYMUD010000402.1:0-1426 GCA_964393495.1 uncultured Clostridia bacterium
TTAAAATGAGATTAAAGAAAAACAAAAAAAAGAAAAAATATTTAGATGTTTACGGTATTAACCTAACAGAAAAAGCTAAAAGCAACGAAATTGACAGAATAATTGGCAGAGAAAGAGAAATTGACAGAGTTGTTCAGATACTAAACAGAAGAGCCAAAAACAATCCTGCACTTCTTGGTGAGCCAGGTGTAGGTAAAACAGCTATAGCAGAAGGGTTAGCTGTAAGAATAGTAAAAAAACAAGTGCCAGTTAAATTATTTAATACAGAACTTTATCTATTAGATTTAACAAGTGTAGTTGCTGGTACTCAATTTAGAGGTCAATTTGAATCTAGAATGAAAGCTATTATTAATGAAGCCAGCGAAGCTGGTAATGTAATATTAGTAATCGATGAAGTTCACAGTATAGCCGGTGCAGGTGAAGCTGAAGGCGGTTCAATGAACGCAGCAAATATATTAAAGCCTGCCTTAGCAAGAGGCGAAGTTCAAATAATAGGAGCTACTACTTTAGAAGAATATAGAAAACACATAGAAAAAGATTCAGCTCTCGAAAGAAGATTTCAACCGATTATAATAGAAGAACCTTCAATAAACGAAACTATTGAAATCCTTAAAGGAATAAAAGACTATTATGAAGACTACCATAAAGTAAAAATCACTGATGAAATTATAGAATCAGCGGTTAAAATGTCGGAAAGATATATAACCAACAGATTTTTACCAGATAAAGCAATCGATATAGTTGACGAAGCTGGTTCTAGAGCAAATCTAAAAAATAAGGGCTTAGTTGAACTAGAGCATCTTGTAAATGAACTAAAAAAAATAAGAGATGAAAAAGAGGAAGCTGCTCAGGAAGATAATTACGAAAGAGCTGCTGATTTAAGAATGAAAGAACTGAAAATAGAGAATAAAATAGCTGAAATAGAGAAAAAATGTGAAAATGTTCATTTAACGGTTGAAGATATAGCTTATGTAATTGAAGCATGGACAAAAATACCTGTACATAAGATTACAGAAATCGAAGCTGAAAAACTACTAAGTTTAGAGTCTAGATTACATAGAAGAGTTATTGGTCAGGATAAAGCAGTTTCAAGTTTAGCTAAAGCTATTAGGAGAAACAGATCTGGCTTCAAAAAGAAAAGAAAGCCATCATCCTTCATCTTTGTAGGCCCTACAGGAGTAGGTAAAACTGAACTAGCAAGAACATTAGCTTACGAACTCTTTGAAAATGAAGAAGCATTAATTAGACTTGATATGTCGGAATATATGGAAAAGCATACAGTGTCTAAATTAATTGGAGCACCTCCAGGATATGTCGGATTTGACCAAGCAGGTTTCCTAACAGAAAAAATTCGAAGAAAGCCTTATTCTGTTATATTACTGGATGAAATAGAAAAAGCTCATCCAGATGTGTTTAATTTACTTCT
>CAYMUD010000403.1:0-1425 GCA_964393495.1 uncultured Clostridia bacterium
TTTACTTTCTTGAATCTTTAAATCTTTTATACTTTTAGTTTTTAGAATTCCTAACCTAAGACCATTTGTTAATTGAGATTTAGTAAGTTCGATTTATGTTGTAATAATATTATAGCACCAGGATATATAAAAGCAAGTCTTTTTGTGCAAGTATATTGTATTCTTAAAGGCGAATCTTAACTTTCTCTTCAAGATTTGCTGAAAATATTGATTTTGAATCCTTATAGCTCATATAGCTTTAACATGCTTTTTCTTATTTATACTTGCCTTTCTTCTTTAAACTCTCTAATCCTTCTGTAAAGTGTACTTTTGGAATTTAGATTAAGGATATTTAGTGCTTCTTTTACGGTAATTTCATTTCTATCCATTTTAGCTATAACTTCTTCGAGTTTTGGTTTTGAAACTTTTATTTTTTTTCTTCCTTTGTAAAGATTCTTTTTCTTAGCTTCTTCTATACCTTTTCTTTGTTTTCTTTTTCTGCTTAAATACTCGCTTTTGTAAATGCTATATGTTACATTAAAAACATCTTCTCTGTTATTTAAATCAACACAGAACTCTTCTGTTTCTATGCTTGCACCTTTTGCAGCAATTTCTGTTAAAATTTTAAGTTTTTCATATGTTGTTTTGAAATGATTATTAATTGTTTCTAGATGAATCTCGTCACCATATACTATTTTATCTAAATCATACTTTATAGAAGGTTTTTTAAATCTCTTTACTATTAAATTATCTCCTGTATATACTCTATCTGTTCTTATTAACCATTCCAATTTATCTAAGTATTCCATTCTAACTTCTTCTAAAAGATCCCATAAATCTTCTCTATTTTCCTGCGGTGTTCTTTCATAAATGAAGGTTGGCGTTTTATTTTCTCTAATATATTCGTTTTTTTTAAGTTCAAGGTTTAATCCAGGAATTCCTTGAAAGAATGAAGTATCACATAAATCAATAATATCGTATAAAGGTTTGAATATATACTTATATGTTTGATCTTCGTATGTAACCTGCTCTATTGTGCAAACAGCATATTCTATATTTATTTCATCCACTGCATATATAATTCCTTTAACTATGTGCTCTTTCATTGATTACACATCCTTTTGTATGACTCCTTAACTATTTTACTGTATCTTTCCTTGACTATATATTTATAGAACTTCCTTTGCATTTCACTTATAAATTTAGTATTATCAATGATCATATTTATTTTATTCAAATCGATTTTTTTATATACATATTCCAATGCTTTATTACATTCTGTATATTGCAAACTGCTTATAACTTCGTAATAAGAACTTTTCTTGCCATTAAGTAGTATTTGAGAAGTTGGAAATGTATAAATTCTTCTATTTGTCTCTTCTTCACTATATATGATATTTCTCATTTCTTCTTCATCTGTTAAATTAGGAAATAAGCAGGACCCAT
>CAYMUD010000404.1:0-1424 GCA_964393495.1 uncultured Clostridia bacterium
TATCTCCAACTTGTTCACCAGTGCTTGTAATTTGAAGTTTGCCTTTGCAATTAATATTACCCTCTACTTTACCTGATATTATTATATCTTCACAAATTATATTACCAAATATTTTTCCTGTTTCTCCGATTATAATTCCACTTCCTGTGATATCTCCCTTTAGATAACAATCCAACCTTAAAGTTTTATCTGCATTAATATTTCCACTAATTTCTATACTATTACTTATTAAGGTGTCGATATTTTTTAGAGTTTCATCACCAATAATTTTTTTAGATTTTTTTAGCATAATAACTCCTATTCACAATAATTTTTTATTTTCAAAGGGTTTATAGTTTCATTATCAATAATTATTTCATAATGAAGATGAGAACCGGTAGACTGACCCGTATATCCCATAGTTCCTATTAAATCACCTTTCTTAACAAAGCTTCCTTTTTCTGCAATAACTTTATACAAATGAGCATATTTTGTAATGATACCGTATCCATGATCTATTAATATATATTTTCCAAGCAAGTAATTGTAATCTACAAGAATTACCTGACCATCTCCTGAAGAATATATTTCTGTACCTAATTCGTTAGCAATGTCTATACCGTGATGAAATTCCCAGGAATATGTTACAGGGTTGGTTCTGTAACCGAAGGGGGAACTAATACTGCCTGATGTAGGGAAATAATCTGGAAAACAATTCAAGTATTCTATTTTATCTTCTGCTTTTTCATACAGTTGATCCAAATCCTTTTTGTCATTATCTAAAACTTTATCAAATTCATTTAGCAATTCATTAATTTTTTCATTATTATTATTCTGAGCTTCTAAATTCATAAGCTTTCTACTGAAAGAACGGGAAACTGCTGAATCTTCTAATACTTCATTATCTATATTTATAAAATCATTTAAATAGTTTTTGAAATTTTCGATTTCATATAATTTTTCTTCAATGTTTAAAGTTTTATTATTTATAATATTATTTTTCTCTTCTATAGTTTCTTGTAAATTCAAAGTAGAATTTTTCCAAATATTAGATTCATATTCAAGAGAAGAAATTTCAGATTCCTTTTCCCGCACTTTGCTTAATAAGTTTAAGTTATAATAAAATAGATATCCAGTTAAAGAAACAAGAGCTATTATAAGTACTAAACTAAAGAGCAATAATTTTTTATGTATATTAAAATTAATAGGTTTTCTAGTAGTTGTAAAAACCTTGACCTGGATAATATCATTAAATTTATTTTTGGCAAATTGTTTTTTAGTCATATATACCTCTCGATAATTTCAAAATTCTAGGAATATTTTATCATTTTTTCCAATTATAAACAAGTATACTTAACAGTTAGAAAACAAAACCTAATCTTCATATCTTCAATAGTAATATAAATTTTATGAATATATTTTATTATATAATTAATTAATGTATA
>CAYMUD010000405.1:0-1413 GCA_964393495.1 uncultured Clostridia bacterium
TCGCATATTATACCGCTCATATACACCTGAGCTAAAGAAGCATGGCCTTTATCCCAATCTTCGCCAATTATATTCAGTGCATTTATAACGATCTCCTCTAAATACTTAAAACTATCCTCATCCTTAAAGGATGATTTAAATATATTTTCAGCCTCAACCCTATCTACTCTCATAAGAGCATCTTTAAAATCTTTACTTTTAACTTTAATATCTTCCATTTTTTTACCAACTCCCAAAATCTTTAAGTCTATAATCATAAAATTTATTCATTATTATATCATATATTTCAAAGAAATCGCAAAAAAACAATAATCCATTCACTATATTCTTGAATTTTAAAATTCCAAATATTTTTTATTTATACTACATCTATACCTGCTTCCTGAAAGGTAATCATTTGTTTGTTCATAGCAACAGCAGAATCCAATATATTAAATACCAGAGCGGCACCGCTACCCTCGCCTAATCTCATATTCATATTCAACATAGGTTCTATACCCAATAAATTAGAAGCAGCAGCGGCTCCCTTTTCTTTAGAAAAGTGGGAACATATTAGATAATTCTTAGTTTTTGCTTCTAAAGCACATGCTATTAAAGCAGCAGCGGTAGATATATAACCATCAACTATACAAGGAATCCTATTAGCAGCACAGGCAAGCATAGTTCCCGCC
The DNA here is from genome assembly GCA_964393495.1 of uncultured Clostridia bacterium. Lineage (GTDB taxonomy): Bacteria > Bacillota > Clostridia > Tissierellales > Dethiosulfatibacteraceae > UBA8670. Next base: position 672 of record CAYMUD010000405.1, read on the forward strand.
ATTCCAGCGATATCCAGACCTCCTACTTTTGAGAGAACATCCAAAGCATTATTTTTATCTGGAGAATTAATCTTAATAGCTTTTTCAATAACCTTTATCTTGTTTTCTACTTTCTCTCCAGGAAGATTAGCACCGACTCCGGTGATTTCAACAGGAGCATAATCACCTAATACCGATAGTATTGCAGTACTTGGAGTAGTATTTCCTATACCCATTTCCCCGGTAGCAATAATATTTCTGCCCTTTTTTATTTCTGCTTCACTTACCTCTATGCCTACTTCTAATCCCTTTACAGCTTCTTCATAAGTCATTGCAGGACCGATTGTCATGTTTTTTGTGCCGTACATTACCTTTTTATTTAATATCTTCTCGTTATTTAAGTCTACCATAACTCCAATGTCAACAGTCACAATATCAGCACCTGCTACAGAAGCTAAGGCACAGACCCCTGTTTTGCCTTGTGAAATGTTGTGGGTTTGAAATTCAGTTACCGATTGGGGAGCTGAAGCTACCCCTTCCTGGCATACTCCATGATCTGAAGCCATTACAATAATAGCTTTATTATCTGTCTTAGGAAATAATTCTCCTCTGATTCCTGAAAGCTGAATGGCTAAACTTTCCAACTTCCCTAAACTTCCAATAGGTTTAACCAGATTGTTAATCCTATTTTCAGTCTTCTTCATAACTCCAACATCCAATTCGTCAATTCTTTCTAAAGTTTTTTTAAGTAGTTCCATTATTT
>CAYMUD010000406.1:0-1410 GCA_964393495.1 uncultured Clostridia bacterium
AATTGGTTGGATTAATAATTTAATAAAAAGAGGAGGATAAAATGAATTTTGGACCATATGATTTTTTAATGGATATGTCACTGATGTCTATTTTATTATTTATAGCACAGTATATGAGAAGTAAGGTTAAGATTATACAAAATCTTTATTTACCATCTTCGTTATTAGCAGGTATTATGGGTTTAATTCTAAGCGATCAAGTTCTCGGTATAATACCTTTTAGCGAGAGCATATCAAGTTATGCATATTTAGGAATAGTAGTTTTGTTTGCTAGTCTTTTTATAGGGAGAGAAGATAAAGGTTCATTCAAGAAAGTTATAAATGAAGTAGGAGATACTTTTACACTTAATTTAGCTGCCGAAATAGGACAGTTTGGATTCGCGATATTAGTAGGAACTTTAATTTTGACTAATTTATTTCCTGAAGTTAATCAAGCATTCGCAATACTTATGCCTGCAGGATTTGTTGGAGGACATGGATATGCAGCTGCAATAGGAGGAACACTCCAAGAAGTAGGTGGTTGGGAAGAAGCTATAACAATCGGGCAAACCTTTGCAACCATAGGTATTCTATCCGGGATTTTAGGAGGACTGCTTATGATTAACTTAGCTACAAAAAAAGGTCATACAAGACTTATAAAGTCAATGGGACAACTACCTAAAAGTATGCAGACTGGATTAGTTCCAAAAGAAGAAAGAACAGTAATGGGACATAATACTGTTAACCCAATGTCTATAGATCCATTAAGTTGGCATGTTTTATTGGTTCTTATAGCTACAGCCGGAGGTTACTATTCTCAAGGATGGTTTAAAGCTCTAATACCTGGTATAACTCTTCCAATGATGTGTTTATCAATGCTATCAGGATTGGTAGTTTATTTCCTATTAAAGTTACTAAAAATGGACAAATATGTAGATAGAAAAGTTATTACTAGAATTGGTAGCTCAGTTACAGACTATTTGGTAGCATTTGGAGTTGCTTCTATTAGAATTTCAATAGTAGTAAAATACGCAATTCCTATATTAATAATGTTGGCTTGTGGATTGTTTTTTGCTGTATTCTATTCAATGGTTATTTGTAAAAAATTATTTCATAACTATTGGTTTGAAAGATCAATATTTATATACGGATGGAGTACGGGAGTAGTTGCAATGGGAGTTACTTTATTAAGAGTAGTAGATCCGGAATTTAAGAGTGGAACCCTTGAAGATTATGGAATGGCTTATGTTTTTATCTCAATTATAGAAATACTACTGGTTGCTTTTCTTCCGCTTTTTGTTATAGCAGGAAATGGAATAATAGCAGGAGGAGTTTTAATACTAATATTTATAGGATTACTAGGATTCACGGCATTAAAATATGGTATTCATAGAGATGACGGAACAGAATTAAGAGAAGGGGAAGTTGACA
>CAYMUD010000407.1:0-1408 GCA_964393495.1 uncultured Clostridia bacterium
TGTGAAAGGGATTAAATTCAGAAACAATTCCTACAGTTTTCATAAGCACCTCCATGTGATAGTATATAATAAAATACAAATATCAACAATTATAAAAGTTGATTTTTTTTAAGATATATATTAATATATATTAGTCAGTTATAATAAAATGGAGGTAATGAAATGAACGTTTTGGTAATTAATTGTGGAAGTTCATCGCTAAAATATCAGCTTATTAACATGGAAAATGAAGATGTATTGGCAAAAGGACTAGCAGAAAGAATAGGACTTGACGGAGTTGTTAAACATAAGGCAGAAGGTAAAGAAGAAGTTAAGCTTGAGGACAAGCTCAATGACCATAAAGATGCAATTAAGGTGGTTTTAAATCTACTTGTTGATGAAAAGGTTGGAGCGATTAAATCATTAGAAGAAATTGATGTTGTAGGTCACAGAGTTGTACACGGTGGAGAAAAATTTGCTAGCTCGGTTATAATAGACGACGAAGTAATAGAAGCTATGGAAGATTGTATTGATCTAGCTCCATTGCATAACCCACCTAATATAATAGGAATTAAAGCTTGTAAAGAACTTATGCCTAATGTAAAAATGACAGGAGTATTTGATACAGCTTTTCATCAAACTATGAGTAAAAAAGCTTACATTTATCCACTTCCTTATGAATTATATGAAGAACTAGGGGTAAGAAAATATGGTTTCCACGGAACTTCTCATAAATACGTTGCAAATAGAGTAGCAGAGCTTATAGGTGAAGATATAGAAGATCTTAAAATTGTAACTTGTCATCTAGGAAATGGTGCTTCAGCTACTGCAATAAGAGGTGGAAAATCTGTAGATACAAGCATGGGGTTAACACCACTTGAAGGATTAGCAATGGGTACAAGAAGTGGAAGTATAGATCCTGCTATAATAACATTCTTAATGAATAAGAAAAATATGTCTATCCAAGAAGTTGACGAATTATTAAATAAAAAATCTGGAGTTTTAGGGATTTCAGGAGTCAGCAATGATTTCAGAGATATAGAAAAGGCTGCAGAAGAAGGTAATGAAAGAGCAAAGCTGGCTCTGGATAAATTCTATTATATAGTAAGAAAATATATAGCTAGTTATACTGCAGCTATGGGAGGCATTGATGTCTTAGTATTTACTGCAGGCTTAGGAGAAAATTCTATAGGAGCAAGAAAGGCTATATGTGAAGATTTAGAATTCTTAGGAATAGAAATAGATGATGAAAATAATAATGTTAGAGGAAAAGAACAGCTAATATCAAAAGAAGATAAGAAAGTTAAAGTATATGTAATTCCGACAAATGAGGAATTAATGATAGCTCGTGAAGCTTTAGAAATACTAGAAAACAAATAAAACTTGACAATTCTTATTAATTTATTTATAATTTTCCTTGCACTAGAGG
>CAYMUD010000408.1:0-1408 GCA_964393495.1 uncultured Clostridia bacterium
GAACCTTATATCTATTATCTAAAGTATAATTATCACCTGTACTTCCCACTGCTTTCCCATTTACTTTAATATTAAGCTTATTTACTACAACTTCCAAAACTTCTGAAGCTCCCTTTGCAAAAGTAGGAAAAGAAGTAAACAAAAGTCCTGCTATTATAAATCCTGCTAAAAAACTTTTAAATTGAAATTTCATAATTACCTCCTAGAAAATACAAAAAAAGATACCTGCTCCTAAGCAAATATCTTCTCTTTGTGTTCTATATAATTTTCCTTTTCAGTACCTACCTTTTTATAATTATATCAAAGGATGAATATTGTTTTAATAATAAGCTCAATTTTACTTAAAATTCTTTCAATAACTCATTAGACAGACATCATAAACTAACTCCCTTTGTAAATACATTAATATCTAACTTATTTAAAATCATTTATCCTTCATAACGTCCATGGATCCATCCTTTAGAAGGCTAGTAATTTTCTTGGCTGTTGCCTTTTCTTACAGTTTCTGTAAATGGTAAAAAATAGAATATCACAGTTTTTCCTTGAGGCAACCATTCTTTAGGAAATATAAAGTGACTTCCAATTGCGTCGGAATGCTTTAATCTTCTAAAGTACTGATCTTCTGCATCCCAAAAGGCAAAAATAGGAGCATCGAATATCTTCATACCAACAATTTCATCAGAAATAGCATTTTCCTTCTTAATATAATTATCTTCAGAAGTTTCTATAAATTCAGATGCTTTTTTAATTAATTCTTCTTTATTCATTCTAACCTTCAATTAAATTTTATTTTCAACCCTCATGTGATCGACATTTTTAATTTTTCTTTCTATAAAAATAACCCCTATGATAGATAGCTTTAATATTTTAACTGTCTACCATAAGGGACATATCATTTATCTTTACCTAGAGGTTTTTATGTGAAATTTGTTTCAAAATCTCTACTGAAAAATTTATATTAATAATGTCTTTCAAAATTAATATCGCAGATTGTTTAGTGTCTTAGTTTTGATAATCAATATTTACATTATTTGTGTTATTATTAGCTTCACCTATAGTAGCAGCGTCTTGGTCTTCTCCGATTAATCCATTGATTGAATTTGGTATTGTTCTACCAGAAGGAACTTGTATTTTTATATAATTAGTTAATGTATTATTATTTATTTCCATTATAGAATCATTATCATTGGTAATCTCAATTGCTTCACTCATTATATTGTTATTGATTGTTATATCTACCTTTATGTTTTGGTCTCCATCATATATATATATAAGCATTTGGTCTGCTTTTGTTTCATTGCCCTCAATTGTTATTGAATCTACATAAGCTGGCCAATCTAATCTAATGTTAAAAGTGTTTTTATCCGGATAATTATTAATAATATTGTCAATTATATTGTAATTACCA
>CAYMUD010000409.1:0-1404 GCA_964393495.1 uncultured Clostridia bacterium
AAAAAATGGAATTAGGAATTTTATCATTACTACCAGCTGTAATAGCAATAGCTTTATCATTTATTACCAAAAATACTGTAATATCTCTTATGCTTGCATGTATTACAGGAACTTTAGTAGCAGGACAGGGGTTACTAGGTTTCCCAAATTTACTTAAAGCAAGTTTAGGTACATCAAGTTTTGCATGGGTTATGCTTCTAATGACTTTTATATCAATTTTAGTTGCTTTTTTCAGAAAAACAGGAGCTATTCAAGGATTTTCTGATTTTGTTCAAAAGAAAAATCTAAGTAGAAGAGCTATACAAGTTGTAGCTTGGCTTTTAGGAGGCTTTGTTTATTTTAGTGATTCTTTTAGCCCCTTATTTGTAGGTACAACTATGAGAGATATCTCGGATAAAGCAAAAATATCAAAAGAAAAACTTTCTTATATAGCTGACTCTGGTGCTGCTCCTGTCAGTGTATTAGTTCCTATTACAGGCTGGGCTGCTTATCTTAGTGGTTTAGCTATAGGTGTTGGAGCTATAGCAACTCAAGAAGATGCAATGAATTTATTTATTAGAGCTATACCTTATAACTTTTATGCATTACTCACTGTTGTCTTTGTAGGTCTAATAGCAAGTGGTATAATTAAAGATTTTGGCCCTATGAAAAAAGCAGAAGATAGGGCTATGAATGAAGGAAAAGTTTTAAGAGATGGAGCTGTACCGTTAATTAGTAAAGAACTTACAGAAATGGAAGCTCATGAAAATATCAAAACAAGAGTTTTTCTAAACTTCGTTCTTCCTGTAATAATGATAGTAGTTATTGCTATGGGAACATATTTCGTAATAAGTTCAGCTAAAACCATGGAAGCATTTCTATTCGTGCTAATTTTTATGGGAATCAGTATGTTTATACAGGGTATTCCTTTAAAAGAAATAATGGATACTGCAACAAATGGTATTAAAGGAGCTGTACCTGCCATTACAATACTTGCTCTTGCTTATTCAATTAATACTTTAAGCAAGATGATGGGAACAGCAGATTATATAATGTCTACAACTGAAAGTTTTCTTACACCTCAACTTTTACCGGCAATAATTTTCATCATTGCAGCTATTGTTGCTTTTTCAACTGGCACTTCATGGGGTACTTTTGCAATCACAATGCCAATAGCATTACCTTTAGCTTTTGGTTTTTCTGGTGGAGCTGTAACGCCTATAGTTATGGCATCATTTTCAGCTGTTGCTGGTGGAGGAGTTTTTGGAGACCACTGTTCACCTCTTTCTGATACAACAATATTAGCATCAACAGGAGCGGGAGCAGATCATATTGACCATGTTAAAACACAGATACCATATGCCCTTATAACCGGTAGTTTAGCCGTAATTGCTTACTTAGCAATAGGATTCTTAACATTATAAA
>CAYMUD010000410.1:0-1403 GCA_964393495.1 uncultured Clostridia bacterium
AAATCAAAAAAAGAGGTGATTATAGTTGGGTAAAAAAATAGTAATCCTTGGTGGAAGTTATGCAGGTGTTAAAGCAGGAAAAACACTGCACAAACAATTCAAGGATAAGGATGACATAGAAATAACATTAATTGACAAAAATCATTTTCATACGCTCATGACTGAATTACATGAGGTAGCAGCTTTTAGAACTGATGAAGATTCGATTAAAATCGATTTGTTTAAAATTTTCGCAGAAAGAAAGGTAAACGTAGTAGTAGATAAAATTAATAATATTAATTTTAAAGAACAAAAATTATATTCCAATGAGAATGAGTACGACTACGATTATTTAGTATTAGCAACAGGAAATGAATCTAATTTCTTTGGAGTAGAAGGAGCAGAAGAAAATGCCTTCACATTATGGGCATATGAAGATGCTGTTAAAATAAGGAAGCATGTTGAAGAAATGTTTTTAAAAGCTTCATATGAAAAAGACGAAGAAGAAAGAAAAAGAATGCTGACCTTTGCTGTATGTGGTGGTGGATTTACCGGTGTTGAAATGGCTGGTGAATTAGGAGATGCTAAGAAAAGTTTATGCAGAAAATACGGCGTAGATGAAAAAGAAGTTAAAATATACAATATAGAAGCTTTAGACAGAATACTTAATATGCTGGAAAGTGATTCACAAGTTAATAAAGTATCAGATAAATACTATAAAAAACTTGGAGTAGAACTTCTTAAAAATTCTCCTATAGTTAAGGTGGACAATGATTCCATTACCTTAAAAGATGGTACAGAAATACCTACTTACACATTAATATGGACAGCAGGGATTAAAAACTGTGATTTTTGTTCTGCTTTAGGATTAGAAACAGGAAGAGGCGGAAGAATATTAGTAGATGAACATATGAAGACTAATAGCTACGATAACGTATATGCAGCAGGAGATAATACTCACTACGAAGACGAAGACGGAGTTCTTCCTCAAATAGTAGAAGCAGCAGAACAATCAGGACATACAGCAGCCCTTAATATAGCAGCTGAAATTAAAGATACAGAAAAACATAAGCATAAACAAAATTACCATGGATTTATGGTTTCAGTAGGTTCAAGATATGCAGTGGCGGACACAGGATTTAAAACAAGTGGATGGTTTGCAATGCTCATTAAGCATTTTGTAAACTTCTACTACCAGTTCTTAGTATCGGGTGTTAGACAGTTATGGAATTATTGGATGCACGAATTTTTCCATGTCAAAAATAAAAGATCCTTTGTTGGTGGACATTTTTCTAAAAGGTCACCTAATTTCTGGTTACTTCCTTTAAGAATTTGGTTAGGATTTATGTGGTTAGTAGAAGGTGTCAAAAAAATAGATGAAGGATGGTTGGCAGAACAGAAGATGTATGCTTCCACACCGGCGG
>CAYMUD010000411.1:0-1401 GCA_964393495.1 uncultured Clostridia bacterium
CACCAATTGCAAATAGATTTATTGAAGCCTCTTCACTCAAAAAATCTAAAGTTTCTTTTCTATCTTTTTCTTCTAGTTTTCTTATCATTGTCCACCTCGAATATATACTTTAAATATATTTTACCATTTATGATATTTAATATAAAGGTATAAAAGGATGAAAGATTTAGTTAAGTTTTTAATCATTAGGTATAATATACTAGAGTTTTTAATTTAATATATCATAAAGTTCTTCAACTATAGCCTGATATCCTTTGCTACTTGGGTGGAATTCATCTGCTGAAAGATATGAATCTAAATGATATTTAAATAATTCATAAGTAGGTACGTAGGCAATCTTATAATTTAAATTAGCAATAAGTCCTGTTTCATAATTCCATTCAAGAAGCAATCTGGTTTTTTGAGATTCTTCTTTAGAATAAGGATCATATAAACCTATAATTGCCAACTGAGCTTCTGTATTAATTTCACGTATTTGGTTTATAATTTTTTCTAGATTTTCTTTATAAGCTTTTAATATTTCTTTAAAATTAACATCTAAAGATAAAGCATCTTCATATTCAATACTATTTATATCATTGCCGCCAATAGAAATAATGATAATATCTGCTTTAAGAATGATACTGTCATTTTGTTTATTTTCTATTAAATTTAAAAGTTCATCACTTTCATCTCCAGGGACTGATATATTTGCAACTTCGATATCTTTGCTTTCTTCTTTACTTATTAATTCTTTATAGCCTTTACCTATTCCTTTATTTGTTTCATCACCAATCCCAAATCCTATAGAATCTCCCATTACAAGAATGTTTAGGATCTTATCTTCCTCTGGATTAGATTCATTATTTGTGTTCAGAAAATCATCTTTTTTATCTATTGGTTCAATAAAGTCTTCAGGATTACCCTTATCTATATTGATAGAAAAGACAAATCCAATAATAAAAACAATAACAAGTGAGATAGATATAAAGGATAAAATTGGCCATATAATTTTATTAAACATAAAAGTCCTCCTTATATTATGCTTTTAAACCAAGACGTCTTCTCGATTAAAAACTATAAAACTAATGAAAAGAGATAATAAAGCCCATAAACAAAGTACAATGATGGAAAATTTTAAACTCATTCCTTCAATAACTTGGTAGGAACCTGATAGGTAATGAGTAAGATTCAAATTTGTTACAAAAAAATACTTAACCAGAGTCCAGTCTGATAGGAAAAATTGCAAGAATTGGCCGCTAATTAAAGCCGCCATTAATATACCTATGGCAGAAGCAGTATTATTAACTATAACGGATATTAATAATGTTATTGAAGCTAAAACGATTGAGACAAACCAAACTAAAGAATATATCAATACCATATATTGAAACCTAGTAACTAAGACAACATAGTCTGAAT
>CAYMUD010000412.1:0-1389 GCA_964393495.1 uncultured Clostridia bacterium
CAACTCCAATGCTTATTTACAGAGAAAGTGGTGAGTTAACATCTTATTTTGATGTTATTATTGGGAACATATCCGGTTCTATTGGTGAAGTATCGGCTGTATTAATTATTCTAGCCGGTATATATTTGGTATTAAAAAAGGCAGCATATAAAGAAACTATAATTTCTGTAATACTTGGATTTGTTGGTATGAGTATTATTTTCAATTTGTTAGGTGTTGCCCAGGTTCCGAATCCACTTTGGGGTATTTTCTCCGGAGGACTGTTGTTTGGAGCAGTATTTATGGCTACAGACCCTATAACATCCCCTAAAACCTATTTAGGTAGATGGATTTACGGTATTATGATCGGTGTGATCACCGTAGTGATAAGAGGTTTTGCTCTCTTTGCTGGTGGTATTATGTTTGCAATACTAGTAGCTAATATATTTGTACCTATTTTGGATGTTGGTGTCAATCAACTTAAGAAGAGAGGTGCATAAAATGGCTAGGAAAAAGAAACAGATTGTCTATCCCATTATATTTATGATAATAGTGACCAGTATTTTTACATTAGTCCTAGCAGTAATAAATGAACTTACTTATGATAGAATACAAGAGCAGTCTAGAATTAAAACCCAAAGCAAACTGCTGTATTCACTAAATCTAGATTTTAATAATAACTCGGAAAGCATTGTAAGTTCATACAATACTTATATAACAGAAAAAACTATAAATGATTATACTTACTACATAGCTAAAGAAAATGGAGAGGTACTAGGCTATGCTTTCCAAGTTGTTGGTAAAGGACTTTGGGGACAAATAAACTCATACTTAGCTTTTGATGATTCTTTTAATCAGTTAAAGGGTGTAGATTTTATATCCCATTCTGAAACTCCCGGTTTAGGCGGTAGAATAGATGAAAGATGGTTTGTTGATCAATTTAAAGGCATAGAATTAACCCCATCCCAAGATGGAGAGTATTTGATTTTCAAACCTTCCCTAGGAGGCAATATAGACTCTATATCTGGAGCTACTTCTACATCAAAAGCTGTTAGATCTATTTTCAACGAAAATATCCGAGAAATTTTACAGGTGAAGGAGGAAGTAATTAATGAATCAAAAAACTAAAGGAATCTTTCTTTTAGCTTTATGGAAAGATAATCCCGTATTTAGACAGATACTTGGAATATGTTCAGCACTAGCTGTAACAAACCTTATGATAAATTCACTAGTAATGGGTCTTGGATTAATATTTGTTACTGCATTTTCCGAACTCACCGTATCACTAATAAGACAATATACTCCTAAACATATTAGAATGATGGTCCAGACCTTAATTATATCTGCATATGTAATAATTGTTGATATATTTTTAAAAGCATATTTTCCTAATATTAGTGAAGCTTTAGG
>CAYMUD010000413.1:0-1388 GCA_964393495.1 uncultured Clostridia bacterium
AAACATTTTTCATCTATTTGGAATTTAGGATGGTGTCCATTATATACTATACCTTTTTCTTTGTTTCCGCATCCTAAACTGAAAAATGCACCTTTTGCTATTTCTGCAAAATATGAAAAATCTTCAGCACCCATACTTGGATTATCTCCTACAATAACTTTATCATCACCTAAGATTTTTCTAGAATTTCTTTCAACAATCTTAACTACATCATCATTATTTATTAATGCTTTATATCCTTCAAAAAACTCTATTTCACCTTCACCTCCATATCCGACACAAATACTCTTGATTAACTTATCAATTCTTTCTTTTGTATTTTTTCTTTGTTCTTCATCTAGAGTGCGCATTGTACCTACCATTTCAACCTTTTCTGCTATTATATTTCCTCCTGTTCCACCATTAATTGTTCCAATGGAAAAAACTACAGATTTTAAGGGCGATACACTCCTACTTATATAACTCTGTATACCAGTTATTACCTGTCCTGCAATTACTATAGCATCAGTTGAATTATGAGGATAGGCTCCATGTCCAGGTACTCCTTTTATTTTTATTTTGAATTCGTCAGTGGAAGCATTCATTTTATTGTATTTTACTCCAACGTATCCTGTTTCCAAATTTGGAAATACATGAAGTCCTAACACGTAATCTACTTTAGGATTTTCCATACACCCCTCTTTAATCATTGGAAGGGCTCCTCCTACTGTTTCTTCTGCTGGCTGAAAAAACAGTTTTACATTACCCCTTAATCTATTTTCCATTTCTTTTAATATCTTACCTACTCCTAAAAGTATTGATGTGTGAGCATCGTGACCACATGCATGCATTTTTCCTTTATAGACAGATTTGTATTCTAAATTTGTTTCTTCTTCTATTGGTAAGGCATCTATATCCGCCCTAACCCCAACTGTATTTCCTTTATTCTTTCCTCTTATAATTCCAACAACCCCTGTTTTAGCACAGGTGTAGTTTTCTATATTATTTTCATCTAAAAAATTTCGAATTATTTTATTTGTTCTAAATTCTTCTTCTCCAAGTTCTGGATGTTGATGAATATCCCTTCTTATATCTCTAATCTCTTTATATATTTCTTCAATTCTTTTTTCTAAATTCATCTTATACCCCTTTATATAATTATTAAGTATATTATATGCAATTATCATTCCTGTTTTTATACTTTTTATATGATTTTGTTATTGTTTAAATCTTAAAAATATTATATCATCATATTTGTATTATTCAATTTTATATTGGCATAATTTTCGCATGTTATATATGTAAATCTGTAAACTAAGGAGTTAATATGATAGAAATTAAAAATAATATATTGTATTTTGATGGATGCAATACTATAGAACTTGCAGAAAAGTATGGTACCCCACTAT
>CAYMUD010000414.1:0-1381 GCA_964393495.1 uncultured Clostridia bacterium
TCTGTATCTATTCCTGTATTTTTTCTGTCGCTTTCAGTGTACTCTGATAGAGCTTCTTTAAGTTTATTCGCTATTCCTATATAGTCTACAACTAGTCCTCCTGGTTTGTCTTTAAATACCCTATTTACTCTTGCTATAGCCTGCATTAGGGTATGACCTTTCATAGGTTTATCTATATACATAGTAGAAAGGCTAGGCACGTCAAATCCAGTAAGCCACATATCTCTTACTATTACAATCATTAGTTCATCTTCAGGGTCTTTCATTCTTTTTGCTAAATGTTCTCTTTGGGTTTTGGTTCTGATGTGGTGTTGAAGTTTTGGTCCGTCTGCTGATGAACCGGAGATTACTACTTTTATCTTTCCTTCACTATCATTGTCACTATGCCATTCTGGTCTTAGTTTTATTATTGCTTCATATAGGTCTGCACATATTCTTCTAGACATTCCTACTATCATTGCTTTACCAAAGGATGCTTCTTGTCTTTTTTCAAAGTGTTCTACCATATCTTTTGATAGTAGTTCTATTCTTTTTTCAGAACCTACTAATGCTTCTAGTTTAGACCATTTTCTCCTAAGTTGTTCTCTTTCAGATTCTTCTTGTTCTTCTGTTATTTCATCATATTCTTCATCTATTTGTGGTTTTACTTCTTCTGGTAGTTCTATTTTTGCTATTCTACTTTCATAGAATATTTTTACTGTTGTTTCATCTTCTACTGCTCTAGTCATATCGTATATGTCTATATAGTCTCCAAATACTGCTGGAGTATTTATGTCTGTTGATTCTATAGGTGTTCCTGTAAAGCCTATATATGATGCATTGGGTAGGGCATCTCTCATATGTTTAGCATAACCGTATACTGTGTCAGATTCTCCGTTTCTATTTACTGTTCTTGCACTTAGTCCGTACTGACTTCTGTGAGCTTCATCAGCTATTACTATTACATTTTTTCTTTCTGTAAGTACAGATAGGGTATCTCCTTTTTCTTCTGGGGTAAATTTTTGTATAGTAGTAAATATTATTCCTCCAGATTCTCTACCATTTAGTAGTTGTCTTAGATTTTGTCTTGATTCTGCTTGGATAGGTTCTTGTCTAAGTAGGTCTTTTGACCTTGAAAAGGTAGTAAATAGTTGGTCGTCTAGGTCGTTTCTATCCGTTATTACTACTATGGTAGGGTTGTTCATGCCTAGTACTAGTTTTCCTGAATAGAACACCATAAGTAGGCTTTTTCCACTTCCCTGGGTATGCCAAATTACACCTATTCTTCTATCTCCTGTTTCTTCTGTTGCTTCTTTTGTAGATTCATAGGCTTTGTTTACTGCATGGTACTGGTGGTATCCTGCTAGTATTTTATTTATATTGCTTCCATCGGTTTGAAATA
>CAYMUD010000415.1:0-1376 GCA_964393495.1 uncultured Clostridia bacterium
CGAGAAAAGCTTTAGCTGAAAAAGGGGTATACGTAGAACATACCACTGCAGCTACATATGCTGCTTACTTGCAACAAAATGAGTTAAATGGAAAAATAAAGGATTGTTTACTGCCTATGTGTGGAGCAGGACTAAAATCTGATCATTAAACTTTACTAAATATTACTTCAAATTACAAAGTGATTCTAGTTAAAAAATCAATAAAAACTATAATAAATAATATAGTTGATAAGACCTTTAAAGATTTTTTTGAAAGACTATCAACAATTTTTACAAAAATAGGTTGAAGAACATAGATGAAAAATACTCCACCTAAACCAAATCTAATAGAAGGGGACATTGCTATTCTTCCCTGAAAGTTATACTTATAGTCTGTATAGGTTTGCCAAGGCCAACTTCCTGTAATTAATTCTAATGCGTAGCTTGTAACCAGTTCCATAATAGTTGCAACAAGAGCGCAACCTAAAAATACTATAAAAATAGAAGCAATCTTTTTTAAAAGAGCTTGCTTTTTTTTGCTGAATTTATAGAAAAAGAATATAAAAATTATAGCACCAAATCCGTAGATAGGTAAATATGGTCCAAATAAAACTCCTCTATTTGAAAATCCCCATTTATATATTACTACTTCTAAGAAAACTTCATACAACCATCCAACAAGGGCATACATCATAAAATACATAAAATATTTTCTTGCAGTGTAAATGAATTTATTATCTATCATTTATTAATCTCCATTAATTAAATTTTATTTTAATTATATAACAATTTTGCTACAAGACAAAGATATTTAACAATTAATTTGATTTATAGAATTATTTTTTATAACTTAATTAGTAAAATATTTATTATCTGAATTTTATTTAATAAAAGTTTAATTTACGACCTCATAAAATTAATGTATACTAATATTTGACGAGTAAATTTGCATAGGAGGATCAATTTGTTAATTGAAATCGTAAAAGTAATAATTATAGGAATAGTAGAAGGAATAACCGAGTGGCTGCCTGTAAGTAGTACAGGTCATATGATATTAGTAGAAGAATTTATAAAAATGGATGTCACACCGGCTTTTAAAGAAATGTTTTTGGTTGTAATACAGCTGGGGGCAATAATGGCAGTAGTGATATTGTTTTTCCATAAATTGAATCCTTTTTCTGGTAAAAAATCTAAACAAGAAAAGATAGATACTATGAAAATTTGGTTCAAGGTTGTAATTGGAGTACTTCCTGCAGCAGTACTGGGATTATTATTTGATGATTGGTTAAACGATCATTTATACAATTATTGGACTGTTGCTATAATGCTGATAATTTACGGTATACTTTTTATTATAGTAGAAAATAGAAATGAAGGTAGAAGGGTTAAAATCAATA
>CAYMUD010000416.1:0-1375 GCA_964393495.1 uncultured Clostridia bacterium
CGCAAAGCTCTTTTATCTGAATTACAGCTCCATCGTCTATAGTATCTGTAAATACCCTTGCTGTATTGTACATTCCTTGTATTTTCATCATATTATCACTACTCCTAACTACATTATATATGTAAATAAAAAATTAATAAATATTTAATTGACTTTTACTGTACCAGGAAGTATAATACAGTTACTGTAATACACTTACTAATACAGTGAAAGGAGATTAAAATATGATTAGAATAGACCCAAATAGTTCTAATCCTATATACGAGCAGATTTACAGTGAATTTGTGAGGCTCATCGTATCTAGGGTTTTAAAACCCGACGAAAAGATACCTTCGGTGCGGGAACTTGCTTCCACTCTCAGGATAAATCCAAACACCATAGTTAAAGGATATAAACTGTTGGAAGTGGATAACTATATAAGATCAGAACAAGGAAAAGGATACTTTGTAAATGAAAGAGATGAATCTTTAAGCACCTATATGAAGCGTATAGAATTAAATATAAAAGATTCCATTAAATCACTAAGATTAATAAAAATGACAGATGAAGAAATTATCAATTTGATAAAAACTCTTCTGAAAGGAGATGAAGACTATGATAGAAATTCAAGGGCTGAATAAATGGTTTAGAAATTTTAATGTATTAAAGGATATAAATATTACAGCTAATACAGGAGAAATATACGGGCTGGTAGGTTCTAACGGTTGTGGTAAAACTACTCTTCTAAAGCATATAATACAAATATTCAAGTCGGATAGTGGAAAAGTAAAATATAAAGAAGAAGAAATTAATGAAAAAAGTTCCCACTTAGATAAATTCTACTACATCCAAGATGATTTGTATTTTCCATATGGATACAATTTGGATATGCTTTTTAAATATGAAAGTAAGCTTTATCCAAATATGTCTTCAGAAAAATATGAAAAGCTGCTTAAGTTTTTCAATGTTAATAGAAAAGCAAAGCTAAGTAATTTATCAAAGGGACAGAAAAAACAGGCTGCTTTTATAATAGCAGTAGCAGCTAGACCGGAGGTACTTCTCTTAGATGAGGTAGTAGACGGATTGGATGCAGTAGTAAAGAGAAAATTTTGGAATGTATTAATAAATGAAGTTATGGATAGAAAAGTTACCGTTATAATATCATCCCACGATCTTAAAGAAATAGATAATATTTGCGATAAAGTTGGTATAATGCATGAGGGAAGAATTATAAAAGAAGAAAAAATGGATACTCTCAAATCAGAAATCAAAAGAGTACAATTTGCAATTGATGAAGAATTTGAAATTATAAAGGGTAAAGATTACGAAGTAATTAAAGTTCAAAAGATAGGTAGTGTATACTTTTGTATTATAAAGGGAAGCGTAGACATATTTA
>CAYMUD010000417.1:0-1369 GCA_964393495.1 uncultured Clostridia bacterium
ATGAATACTACTGGTTGGATTATGCTAATAAATATTTTGGCACAAATGTAAAACCAAAGCAGGTTAAAAGTTACGACTTTAATGAACCTTTGAATGTTTCTAGAGAAGAATATTTTAAGTTTTATAATCTTCACTGTGACGAAATGCATTCAAAAGCTAAAGTAAGAGAAAATGCTAAGTCTATGTTGTGGGATTTAAAGCAGCATCACAATATATTTTATGTAACTGCAAGGGATCCAAAGATAAAAGACGTTACAGTAAAATGGTTTCGAGATAATAAGCTTCCAAATTCTGAATTATATATGCTAGGATCACATTATAAAGTTGATAAGGCTAAGGAATTAAAGTGTGATATATTTATAGAAGATAGGTATGAAAATGCTATTGAATTAGCTTTAGCTGGTTTTAAAGTTTTACTAGTTGACTGCAGCTATAATAGAAGACCTGAAATACCAGGTATAACTAGAGTATATAATTGGTATCAAATATATGATCAAATACAGGAACACTACGAAAAAGTTAATAAAGAAGCAGTTAGGATTGCTTAATAACCTCCATTATTAGAATCCTGAGCTCTTCTTTTTTATATATTAGTTAATAATTTTTTTCATTAATTCCCCTAAAAAATACAGCGGGCTTTATGCCCGCTGGTTTGCGTTGTATAATAATATATTTTATTCTTATGCAAGACCTTTCAAGCTTAACTTCTTTGTGAAAAATTCAATTGCATATCCTATAGACAATGCTAGTAGTATAGTTCCTAATCCCACTATTCCTCCAAGTAAAAATCCTACTAAAAGTATACCTACATCAATAATAGTTTTTGTGAATCCAATAGATTTTTTTGTCTTCTGTGATAATGCGAAAACAAATAACATTATCGGTCCTGCACCTAATTTTGTATTTAGATATACTCCAAAAAACATGCTATACAAGAATAATCCTATAATTAGATAGAGTATTGAAATTGTTAAATTTTCTGGTTTCGGAAGTTGAATGATTTTTATAGCTACATCAACAAAGAAACCAAAAAGGATTACATCTAAAACTGTAGCTATATAGGGCATAACTCCTAGAAGCATCGAAGACACAACAAATACAACCCAAAGTGCTGTAATCCAAGTTCCTACAGTAAATCCAAAGGATATAGACAGTCCCTGCACAAATACATTTATTGGATCCGTACCTATGTTGGCTAGAAAAATAAAAGCAACACCTACTGCTATTCCTGCTAGGCTTATAAAGAAGTATAATAATCTTATGAAAAATTTATCTTTTTTTATTTCGTAGTTGTTCATGATTACCTCAGTGTACTTAGTTTTATTAACTATTATATTATCACAACTTCTTAGATAATTACAACGAGTAT
>CAYMUD010000418.1:0-1367 GCA_964393495.1 uncultured Clostridia bacterium
TTCTATTTTATCTTCTTTTCTTAGTTTTTTAAGTGCAGCTAATGGAACGCAGGATGCCGGCTGTAAAAACAATCCATTATTAGCTAAATTTTTCTGTGCCTCTATTATTTCCTTATCTTCTACAGAAACTGTAAATCCACCGTTTCTCTTAAGCATCCTAATCACTTGATTTCCGCTTGGTGGTAGTGGATTTTCTATAGCATGGGCAATTGTATTAGGATTTCCAAATCTTTCTATCTTATCCTTATTTTCATTAAAGGCCTTGTCTATTGGTGAACACCCTGAACTTTGAGCACAAATTATTTTAGGAATTTTATCTATTATTCCAGCCTCTTTAAATTCTCTGAAGCCTTTTTCTATCCCTCTTATATTCCCTCCAGCACTGCTAGGAACAATTACATAGTCGGGTATATTAAAATTCAACTGTTCGCAAATTTCAAAGGCTATAGTTTTAGATCCTTCTACCCTTAAGGGTACATCCGAATTAATGAAATATATATCTTTCTCTTCTCCTAATTCCAAAGTCTTGTAATAAAGACTTCCGTAGTCTCCTTTCACCTTGAAAAGCTTGGGATTATATATAAGTATAGGATTTAATTTTTCTTCAGCTATAGTTTCTTTTACAAATATATAACTTTTTAAATTGAATTTAGATGCATAAGCAGCAACAGAAGGAGCCATATTCCCAGTTGACACAGTTCCTATCTTTTTATATCCAAGTTTCTCAGCATGAAGAATTCCTAATAATGTGCCTCTATCCTTAAAAGACCAGGTAGGATTTTGGCTTTCATTTTTAATGTATAATCCTTCAAGTCCTAAGTCTCTGCTTAATTCTACTAAATTTATAAGAGGAGTAAATCCTTCTCCCAGTGAATCCTCTCTACTTATATCTAGATAAGGAAAAAAATCAGCATATCTCTCCAGTATTGTTTGTCCTTTATTAGTTGAGTAGTTAATTTTTCCTTCTTTTATCAACTCTACTTCCATAGGTTCCCCACATTTAGGACACCTGCTTATGTTTTTATTTATACTTTCTTTATGACTGCATCCTGTGCAGTATTGTTTATGTTCTTTCATTTAGCCTCCACTTGTATACTTTAATTATGAATATAGATATAGGTATAGTAATATAGTCTTAATAGTAAAAAATATTTTTGGGAATTCCTATTTTCTCATTTTTTCTAAAATTTTTATCCCCGTCGGTGTAACGGATAATCCACCTTTTCCAGTGCATCTAAGTTCATGAGGAAGCATATGACCTACTTTATACATTGATTCTATTGTTTCATCAAGGGGTATAACTTTATCAAATCCTGCTAAAGCCATATTTGCACAGGCAATGGCATTAGTTCCTGCCATAACATTTT
>CAYMUD010000419.1:0-1361 GCA_964393495.1 uncultured Clostridia bacterium
TCAAAAAATCTGTCTATATACGACGGATTTTTTGACATTTGTATTGTTTTTATATATTTTTTATGATGTTTTTTCTTCTGCTTCTTTTCCCTCTTCTTCTCGAGGCCAAATTAATGAGGCTGCAATTGCCGCTATAAAACCTAATGGAGGAGCAATTAACCTAACTGTAACTATTGCATTTAATCCAAGGGTTATCCATAGTATTGTAACCAAAGGCCCTACTATAAATGCTGTTATTATACCTTTTGTAGATACTTTTTTACCCCAGAAGAACGTAAGGGTAATTGCAGGACCAAAGGCAGAAAATAAACCAGTAGCTGAGAAACTAACAAGAGTGTAAACCATATCCTGTGCAGTAAAAGCAAATACTAGCCCTACACCACCTATAATGATAGTTGCAAGTCTTGTAATTTTAAGTAGTGTCTTCTCATCTATACTTTTTTCTTTTTTGAATACTTTTGTATAAATATCTTCTGCTGCTGCAGAGGATGCAACTAATAGTTGAGAGTCTGCAGTTGACATCATTGCTGCCAAAGCTCCTGCTAGTAAAACCCCACCTAAAATAGCAGGGGTATGCTCTAATACCATAAAGGGTAAAGTCATCTCTCTATCTGCCACTAAAGCTGCTGGAGCTCCATGAAGTGTTCTCGCAAGTAATCCCAGCATTATAGCACCAAAAGATGTTAATATACTCCATACAGTAGCTGTTACTAATCCTTGTTTTCTATCCTTTTCACTGTTTAATGCCATCATTCTTGAGTCTAAGTGTGGATAACCACCTAGATTTGCAAAAAACCAACTTAAATTTGCTCCTATTAAAAGCATTGCGGCAGCTCCAGACTTACCTCCAAGCCAAGATGCATTTTCCGGTCCTGCTGCTTCCAGTGAAGCCATAATTGATAAAGATGGATCCGCAAGTACTTTTCCAAGTAAAACTAAGGGAAGTACTGTAAGCGTGAATACCATAAGTAAAGACTGTAAAACATCAGTCCAAACTACAGACATAAACCCACCTACGAATGAATAAATTATAATTATTATTGCTACTATAAGTAGTCCAATAGTAGTATCTAATCCAAAAGTTTGATTTAATACCTTACCGCCAGCAAGAAACTGAGAACCTATATACCCCATATAGAACACAAAAGTTACTATACCAGGTAAAAGTCTTACCCACATGTTATTTGTTGGAAGCTTTTCCGCTATTAATCCAACAGGAGTTAGTGCACCTGTTTCTTTTCTACCTTCCATAAAAGGTTTTGAATATACTATCCACTGAAATATAGCTCCACCTGCTGCTCCAATAATTATCCATATACTTGATAATCCAGTTTCCCATGCTATTCCAGGAACTCCTATTA
>CAYMUD010000420.1:0-1360 GCA_964393495.1 uncultured Clostridia bacterium
TTACAGCAGGATACTGCGGGACGCTAATGACACCTATGGCAGCCAACTTCAACATAGTACCGGCAGCTCTACTTGAAACCAAAAACCAAAACAGAGTTATCATGTCTCAGGCACCATTAGCACTGATTCTACTTGCAACACATATAGTACTAATGTATACACTAGCATTTTAATTTGATATTATATAATAAAAGCTAAAAGAGGAGGAAATATGAAAATACTTGTAACAGGATTCGACCCTTTTGGAGGAGAAAAAATCAATCCCTCCTTTGAAGCGGTAAAAAGAATGAAAATAGAAAACAAAGACGTAGAACTTCACATAAAAGAAATACCAACAGTATTTAAAAAAGCAATAAAAGTTCTGGACCAAACTATGGCAGAAGTAAAACCTGATGTAGTTATATGCACAGGACAGGCTGGAGGAAGATACGATATCACTCCGGAAAGAGTAGCTATAAATATAGTAGATGCTAGAATCCCCGACAATGAAGGAGATCAGCCTGTAGATGAGAAAATATTTCAAGACGGTGAAAATGCATACTTTGCAACTTTACCTATAAAAGCAGCGGTTAAAAAGCTTAAAGAAGAAGGTATTCCGGCTTCCGTATCAAATACAGCAGGAACCTTTGTATGCAACCATCTTCTTTACGGACTTATGTATCTAATAGATAAAAAGTATCCTGAGGTGAGAGGTGGATTCGTTCACGTACCCTTCCTACCAGAGCAGGTACTTGATAAACCTCAAAAACCATATATGTCTTTAGAACAAATGGCAGAAGCACTAAGCATAATAGTAGAAACATCAGCAACTGTAAAAGAAGACATAAAAGAAGTGGGAGGAAAAACCCACTAATGTCCAGATTCTTATTTGTATATGGAACATTAATGAAGGATTGTAGAAACCATAGATATATAAGAGGTAAATATTTAAAGAGTTGGGATGCTTACACAAAGGGTAAATTATATCATTTAGCTGGTAAAAATTACCCAGCTCTACTACAAGGAAGTGACAGAGTAAGAGGCGAGCTTTATGAATTGGAAAACCTTCAAGAAATAGTAGAAGAGGTTGATCTTTTAGAGAACTATGATAAGGAAAATATATACTACAGCGAGTACATTAGAGCTGAAATAGAAGTTGTAACTCAAGAAGGTATAAAAGTCAAGGCTGATGCATATCTATATAATGTTACAAATATTGATGATTTTCTCCATAATTCAATATACATTCCTGGAGGATATTGGAAAAAGTTTAAAATGAGAGTTTAATAAAAATTGACAACCTCCTGTAATACAATGTAAAATTAGTTGAAATACAGGAGGTTTTTTATGTTAAAAGAATTATTCGATAGAGAACTACAGG
>CAYMUD010000421.1:0-1358 GCA_964393495.1 uncultured Clostridia bacterium
CGAACGTAATGATAATGTAATAAATATCATCTTTATTCATACTATAATGTAATAAGAAGACTAAATATCGAGGAACAAAAATTTACTTATGGAAAGATGATGATAATAATGATAAAAAAAATAACACTTTTTATAATGATATTAACTCTAGCAATTGGAACCCTTGCATATGCAGGGGAATTTGACGATATAAAAAACACAAAATACCAAGAAGCAGTGGAATTCCTATCAGCCTACCAAGTTATAGAAGGCTTTGGAGATGGAACCTTTAGACCAGATGAACCTGTCACCAGAGGACAGATGGCAAAAATGATAACAGTAGTACTTGGATACAAAGACTTTACGAAAGATTTGAGAAGTACCTTTGCAGACACTGAAGGACACTGGTCCGAACCTTACGTAGAAATAGTCAACAGCTTCGACATAGTAATAGGATACGACGAAGATACCTTTGCTCCTAACAACAACATATCCTACTCAGAAGCAGTCACTATGATTATAAGAACATTAGGCTACACAGATAGATCCTTAGAAGGAGATTGGCCTTACGACTACCTTGTTAAAGCAACAGATTTGGGAGTATTAGACAATGTATCCATGCTGAGTACTAGTGCTAGCAGGGGTGATGTAGCTATAATGATATACAATGCTCTTGATAATAAGATAGTAAGAGTCAATGATAGAAATGAAGCTATTAGACAGGACGAAAGCTTATTAGGCAATATGGGATATATAGAAGAAGATGTAGAAATAGACGAAGAATTCATAAAAGACAACCAAGAAAACTCAAATATAAACCTTGAAGAATATAGATTCCACAACGGAGACTTATACTATAATAAAGAAGGAAAAATAGTATATATAGGAAATTTAAATACAGAAGAATATAATGGTAAAGTTACATCACTATCAACTAGACTTATATTTGTAAGAGATGAAGTAGGAAACATAAAACCCTTCGAAATATCAGATGCTGAAATAATATTCAACAATGACAAAGGAAGGTACACATCCTTACAGGGAGCAAATGTAAAGCTAGTATATAAGGAAGAAGAAAGTAATGATATTCAAGTAATAGGTATAATAGGAGAAAAAGTTACAGACAGATCCCTAGTTACCACACCATACAGAGAAGGAAATACAAAAATAAGTGGAGTAAATATACCTCTTACAAATGGAGAAGCAGATCTGGGCAAAGTAGAAGTATGGGGAGCAGTTGATAACATATATGATATTAAACCAAAAGACTTTTTATATTTTTACGAAAGTGATAGGACTGTCAACAACAGTAAATACTTGGGAATACAAGTAGTAAGAAACTCTGTAGAAGGAGTTTTAAGATCAACTTCTACAAATAA
>CAYMUD010000422.1:0-1357 GCA_964393495.1 uncultured Clostridia bacterium
GAGATTTTCGGCTTTTTAATTTGCTTTTCCCGCCATCAAAAACATTCCATTTAATTCCAACCCCAACATACCACTGCGGGTCCAGCAACGAAAGATCATCTTCTAAAAACTCGTAATGCCCCTTTAATGCCAGCTTCGGAATAAAATTGCTTTTTTCCATTTTAGATTTGTAAGTCGCAGCTTTTTCTGCCTCTTCAAGAGCCTGTACTTCTGCTCTTTTTTCTGCTGAATTTCCGGTGAAAGAAATAGCATTAAGTTGAGGAGAAAGCGAACGCAGAACCTCTCGATCTTCCCCGGTGATCTGGTGTAGCACCTCAATAAGTAAACGCTTGTTCTGCCTGAATTCAAGCTGTTTGGCCTCCAGTTGTTGCTGAGCCAACTCAATCTTTTTCCGGCTTAAAGGAGTAGCAAGGCCATTTTCTATTGCTTTCTTCACAAAGCGCTCCTGATCCTGCAGATGATCTTCTGAAGCAGCCAGCACCTTTTGAGAGGCATTTACCAAAGCCAGTTTATCATAAGTTTCAATAAGGTTTAGGACTATCTTGTTTTTTTCAGCCTCACCAGCATAATTTAGGGATGCTTCTTTATGTTTTCCGGCTTTGCGGGCATTTGTCGCTTCAAAGCCACTGAAAAGCACCCAGTCCAGGTCTACCGAAGATTTCAAAATATTCTTATCCTGAAGATTACTGGCCGGCTGTAATGGTATATTCTCCGGAAAATCGGCATTAAAAGGAAGCCCTGCAGCCTCTTTAATAAGTAGTTTCTGGGTAGACATCAATAGATTTTGAGTGTCTTCATCAAAAGTTATATCATCATTGAGCCTGGTAAAGCTTCCATTAAAGGTAATCTCTGGGAGAAATACCGCTTTTGCCCGTTTTTGATCTATCCTCGCCTGCTCGCCTTCCAATCGGTTGATATTCAACCCGTGGTTTTTTTCAAGAGCTTTTTGAATAAGAATATCCAGGGCCGGATCTATGTCCTGGGAAAGAGCGGTAGCCGGAATAAGGCCTGCAAGCAAGAAATATAGCAGGTTTGTTTTTAGTAATCTCATTTTCATTACACCATTTTTTTGTGGGTGCAAATTTGATTACTAAAAAAGAGGTATCCTTTGACCTATATCAAATAGTGAACATCAGGATTTTTTAGAGGCATCAGCGCGTCGAATTCGGCTTAGGGTTTCCTGTGTCATTCCCAGGTAAGAAGCAATGGACCCTAAAGGCACCCTGCTTGAGATATGGGGAAATTCGGTAAGCATATAATCGTAACGTTCCCTGGCTGTCTGGAACTGCACGGCATTTAGTTTATTCACTACCCGGGTAAGCATTTCGGTAGATAAGAGTCTACCTAGTTTTTCCAT
>CAYMUD010000423.1:0-1351 GCA_964393495.1 uncultured Clostridia bacterium
TAGTTGGAATAATCCTAAGATCAATAATTGAAAAAGTAGAAGATGAAGAAGTAGTTTTAGATACGATAGGATCTACAATTGATATTATATTCGAAAGCTTAAAAATATAATTAAATAAAATAACTGTTTTATATGATGTTACCCCTTAATCCGTATACGGATTAAGGGGGTTTTTACTATGCTAAAATAGAAAATCTTTAGATGATTCACCTAAATTTCAAGACACTTAATAAGTCCTTCAACATAAACTTCAGGATTAGTAAATAAACCTTCGTGGTCGCATTCAACGTCTACTACAGGATTATCTCCTAAAGCCTTAAACATATCTACATAAGCTCCAGGTGCAGCTGAAACATCCTTAGTACAATTAAGCATAACTTTAGGAATATCTAAAGAAGCAAATTCTTTAGCATTTATCTTTGTTTCCATAATTACAAGAGGTTGACTAATCAATATACTCATTAATTCATTAAATTTCTCTTCAGAAGCTTCTGTAGCTAGCATACCTTTTACAAAATTAGGATCTATTGGTATAGCTCCATTACCACTTGCCTTTGCTTGTTCTCTCATTCCATTTTTGATTTCATCAGGAATAAAGTCAAACTGAGAAGTACCATCAGGTAATATCCAAGCATCATTGAAAATCACCTTTTCAACTTTTTCAGAAACTTTTGGTATAGACATTTGAATTATATGTCCTGCACTAGAATGACCTAAAACAGTTACTTTACCTTCTTGCTCTTTAATTACCTTTGCCACATGCTCAGTATAATCTTCATAAGTAACATCTTTACTGTCATCTGGACCATTTCCAGGTATGGTTAATGTTACAGCTTCATGACCTTTTTCTTCCAAAAGTCCTACTACTTTTTCCCAACATTTCTCATTATGCCATGCTCCATGGATTAGTAATACTTTACTCATTTAATTTCCTCCTATTTAAAATTATTATTTACCAACAAATATCCTGACCCAACAGAATTACAAAAAACTGCTACCGAGTTTTCTTGTACAGAAAAATATTTTTCTGTTAATTGTGATACAACATTAGCTAACTTTTGAATAATTTCTTTGCCGTTTTTTTCTGATATTGATATGAAGACGATAGGGCCATTATCCAAGCTACTTCTAAAGAAATCAACCTCACTATAATAGTCAATAATTATATTAACTCTACTTATATCTATTCCAGATAGTTTTGACACTTCTTTTGCTAAGCTTTTTGCATCAACTGATTTTTTTGATTCGAAAGCTTTAATATTTATACAGGGCATCAAATCACCTCCAAACTTTAAATATATATTTGCAATATTTATTCCAATATATAAGCTTTTTTTAAAATACATTTTAA
>CAYMUD010000424.1:0-1347 GCA_964393495.1 uncultured Clostridia bacterium
ATTTTTCTTCCCCATAATAGCTTACCATAGGTGTATGAATTTCTTTTTTTGCTTCTTTGTTTTCTAAGGCTGAATTAGGACTGCTGTATGATTCTACTTTTTCTGGATGAATTTTTCTGTATTTTTCTATTCTTTCGTTTAAAGCTTCATTTATATCCCTTTCATAATATGAATCTCCATCGTAGTAGTTCTTTTCTCCGAATATATCGTAAGGGTAGCTGCCTTCCTGTATTTCTACTTCTAAATCTTCTATGTAGGGCGATTTCAGGACCCAGGTGTATTCTTCATCAGGGTCAAATACTAAAAACCCTCTTCTGCTGGTTCCATCGTATATCTGTGTGTTTTGTCCAAAACCCAATAAATGATCAAATCCTCTATGTTCCGGCTCTATATATTTATCTGAATATTTTCCTTGCTTTGCAAAATTACCTAATCCTGCGCTTTCTGTGTAGTCGTATTCATAATCAGATTCATATTCACTGTCATGATCCAAGTTTTCCAACAAAAATATATCTGGTATACCTTTGGATGCGTAACCGTCTTTTTTGTCTTTTACAGTAATATCAAGAACCAGCTTATTGCTTCCTATACCTTCTATATATTCAGGGTATTTTTGAAAATTATTAATAGTTATATCTGCGTATTCTGTCTTATATGTATTTCCTGCTGCTGCAGACAACTTATCTCCATCAAATATTTTTACTGTTTTATCTTCTCCTTGCAAATCTACAAAAATCTCTGAAGAATTATTTTTCAAAGAGTCCGGTATTTGAAATGCCCATCTAACAAGGTTAAAGGAACCTGGAGATAATTTTCTCGATTTATAAAATCCTGCTGGAATAATATTTGTAGTACTGCTTAAGGGAAAATAAAAATCTCCACTTTCTGTAGGCATTTTAAGTAAAAATCTTTCTGCTGGTTCTAGTTGCAATAATGCCTGCATATTTGAAATAAAGTTTCCTTCTACGACTCTAAATGAAGTATCTTCTTCAGACTCTATCATTCCTTGAATTTTTTTAAAATCTTCATATCCATTGATTTCTAAAGAAAAACTATCAGAAATTTTTTGTGGTAATTTTTCCGGCATATTTTCTATTTCATAATCCTTTACTTCCATTTTCCCTACAAGAGGAATGTTTATATGACCGTAGTTTGTATCGTAAAAGTGTAGTGAAGATTGCTGCATTTCTTCTTTTGGTACTAAAAATATTAAAACACCCTTGTCTTTTGAATCAGGATTTAGTGTAATAGAGTAGTCGCCAGGTACTGCTATAGGATCTTCAGCCAACCATGTAACCGATGCTGCAGGATACATGCCTTCACTGTTGTATCCTAGATAAAAGTGAG
>CAYMUD010000425.1:0-1343 GCA_964393495.1 uncultured Clostridia bacterium
ATTAAGTTATCTGAAAATACTCCATCTTTTGTTAAAAATTCTCTATTTTTTTCTAATTCTTCTGATGCTTCTAGTAGATTTGTCGGTAAAGATTTAATTTTTTTCTGTTCTTCTTTGTTCAGATTATATAAATTTACATCGTATGGGCCAAAGCCTTCTTTTTTAGGGTCTATTTTGTTTTCTATACCGTCTATCATTGCTAGTAAGAATGCTGAGTAAGCTAGGTATGGATTGCACATTGCATCTGGTGATCTTACTTCAAATCGCTTTTCATCTTCAGCTACTGCATATCCCGGTATCCTTATTACTGCACTTCTGTTAGCTGTTGCATAACATAAACTTACCGGCGCTTCGTATCCAGGTACTAGCCTTTTATAAGAGTTGGTACTTTGATTTGAAAATGGCATTATTGCCGATGCATGTTCTAGTATTCCTCCTATTGCATATAAAGCTGTATCACTTAAGTCTGAGTATCCCCCTTCTTTATAGAAGATGTATTTACCATTTTTTTTCATCTTGAAGTGTATGTGAAATCCGTTGCCTGCTTCAAAAGAAAAAGGCTTAGGCATAAAGGTTATTGTTTTCTTACTTTTGTATGCTTGGTTTCTCAGAAAGTATTTTATTATCATGGTTCTGTCTGCCATTTCTTCTATATCTGCAAAGTCTACTTCTATTTCTACTTGCCCTGGACTTCCGTTTTCTGAGTGATGATATTTTATTGGTATGTTTGCTTTTTCAAGGAGTAAACTTACTTTATTTCTAAAATCTGCACTTCTGTCAAAGGGTTTATCTAGATGATATGCTCCTTCTTTTGGTGTTACTATACCTAGATTTTCTTCTGTTCTCTTTTCAAAATTCCAAGGTGATTGTTTTGAATCAATGTTTACGTACATATTTCCATTTTCGTTTTTTACGGATATATGATCTAGTAGGTAGAATTCAAATTCAGGTCCTAGTTCACATTGATCTGCAATTCCTTTTTCTTTTAATAGTTTTTTTGTTTTTTCTACTATATATCTTGGGTCATCTTGGTATCTTTTCAGTCCCTCTTTTTCTATTGTATACATATTGCATATCATTACCAGAGTCTTTACTTCTGTAAATGGGTCTATAAAAGCTGTTCTTACATCCGGTATAAATACCATATCGGATTTTTCTACACTTTTAAAGCCATAGCTTGATCCATCAAATCCTATTCCTTTTTCATATATTTCTTCGTCGTACTTTTCTTTTGTTATTGATAGATGGTGCCATTTACCCACCATGTCGACTATTTTAAAGTCTATTATTTCTATGTCTTCTCTTTTTATGTATTCCTTTACTTCTTCTTTTGTTTTGAACAT
>CAYMUD010000426.1:0-1342 GCA_964393495.1 uncultured Clostridia bacterium
ATGCTATTGCTTTACCGGAAGGTTATCATACTTCTTTTGCTGTACCAGGATGTACTGAGTATCTACTTTGGGGATTAGCAGGAGAAGAAAAAGTCTATAAAGTGAAATTCGACGATAGATTTACTGGATTAGAAAACGCTTTATATTAGTATATAGATTTAATAGACCTGAAAAAATATTAACTCCGGTAATTTTGCATTATCGGAGTTAAATTGAATATAAGAAAATCAAACCATAAACTATAATTTGTATAAAAATTATAAACTTTTTGAATTAGTTAAGGTGAAATGCTATACTATGATTTATATAAACTATTTAGAAAGGTGAATGATATGGTTGAAAATAATAAAGATAAAAATAAATTAAAAAATGATAATGAATTTGAAATATCTGTAGAAATGAAACAAATTTTAGAGTCTTCTTATGATGGAATATGGATTACAGATGGGGAAGGCCGAGTTCTATATATGAATAGTGCAAATGAAGAAATTTCAGGTTTTAAGAGAAGTGAAGTAGTAGGTTTAACAACGGAAAAAATACTAGAAAAAAAATTGTTCTCTAAATCCGCTGTTTTAAAAGTTTTAGAGACAAAAGAGACAGTTACAATGATAGGTTATAATTATATTACTAATAAAAGAGCCCTTATAACAGGGAATCCTATTTTTGATGAAGATGGGGATATAAAATATGTAATAAATAATGTTAGAGACATTACACAATTAGAAAGTATGTCTAAAGAGCTAAAAGATAAACAAAAAATTATAAATAAACAAAAAGAAAAAATAGAAGAATTAAAATTAATTAAGATTGACAATACAAGCATGGAGAAGTTAGGTATAGTGGCAAAAAGTCCTAAAATGTTGAGAATCATAGAATTAGCAAAACGTGTAGGAAAATTTGACTCTACTATACTTATATTAGGAGAATCAGGAGCTGGAAAAGAAGTTGTAGCTAAAGCTGTTGTTAAGTCCAGTGATAGAAGTGAAAAACCATTTATAAAAGTGAATTGTGGAGCTATACCAGAAAATCTTTTAGAGTCGGAATTTTTTGGTTATGAAAAAGGTGCCTTTACAGGTGCAAACAATAAGGGTAAAAAAGGTATGTTTGAACTAGCAAATAATGGAACTATTTTTCTTGATGAGGTAGCTGATTTACCTTTGAATTTACAAGTTAAAATATTAAGAGTTATTCAGGAAAATGAATTGATGAGAGTAGGGGGCACAGAATCTATTCCTCTGGATGTAAGAATAATTGCAGCAACTAACAAAAATATTGAAGAGATGGTATCTAATGGTAAATTTAGAGAAGATTTATATTATAGATTGAATGTTGTTACAATTAC
>CAYMUD010000427.1:0-1338 GCA_964393495.1 uncultured Clostridia bacterium
ATTTCTTCTTCTACTGCGCTAGCTATTTTGTCTTTTATATCTGGGTCCCTATAATCTTCAGCAGTATAACTTCTAAGTACTTCTAAAATTATATCATTTACTATATAGGCTTTTTCTTCAAATTCCAACTGATCCTTTTCATTGTTTAGTTTGAATGTCAGTCTACATTTAATGTAGTTATTAGAATTTTTAATATTAGTTACAATGGCTTTATCCATTTGATATTTATAAGTAATTATTTCTTCACCTTCAGCTACGCTTTCATCTTTACCATCGAAAATATCAGTAAGAACTACAACGATAGTTCCGGTGAAAAATATTATTATGACCATCATTATTATAAGTAGTATTAGAAGTGCTTTTTTATTCATAAATTTGCTCCTCGATTATATTGTTAACTGCCATCTGTGCTTTTTATGAGCAGTACATCCGTTCTTCTGTTTTTTGCTCTTCCTTCTGCTGTATCATTTGTAGCTACAGGATTGTATTCACCATATCCCATTGGTATTAATTTTTCGGGTTGAAAATCTCCTTCGTACCTGAAAAAGTATAAAACATTTAATGCTCTTTCTATAGAGAGTTCAAAGTTGTCTCTATATCTTCCAGTAGTTATAGGAAGATCATCTGTATTACCTTCCATAACGATAGCATCTAAGGTTTTGTCATAACTTTTTATTATACTCACTATGCCTCTTAGAGTTTGCGTTGAGTTTTCATATATATCGGCTTCTTCTGGAGAAAATAGCAAATTATTTGATAATCTTATTCTTATTTCTGAATCTGTTCTTGCTATTTCCAGTTCTAAACCTTCTATATCATTATACTGGGTTAGTTCTCCGTAAAGTTCTTCGAATTGTTCATCTATTACTTCTTGGTCGATTTCGTTTCCTTCTTCTAGCAATTCTTCTTCTATAGGAGCTTCTATTTCATTTTCTTCTATTTGTTCTTCTGGAGCTTCTTCTAGTTCTTCTTCTGGACTTTCTTCAGGGGGTTCTTCGGCTTCTTCTTCTGGTTCTTTTTCCAAATCTGCTGCTGTTTCTTCTTTTCTCTGTTGTATTTCCAAAAGCTGCTCTCGAATATCTATATTCTTTTGATCAAGTATACTTGTATTATCGTCCATAAAGGAATCTGTAGTAGAACTTTCTGTAATCATTAAATCTCCAGAAAAAGATTTTACTATTTCTTCCCATTTTTTTGCATCTATTTCTGAAAAAGAAAATAGGAGTACGAAGAATGCCAGTAATAAAGTTACTAGATCACTGTAGGTGGTAAGCCAATCTTCTGAACTATCTTCTTCAACATCATTATGCTTCTTGTTGTTGAACCCCATCTATATCA